>NZ_VWWC01000293.1:0-4514 GCF_011753175.1 Burkholderia sp. Cy-637
CTCCTCCCGCGGCGGCGGCACGCGGCGCGGCGGCGCCCACCAAGGCCGCGGGCAAGTGAGGCGCAGGCGCGCCCCATGAGGCACGCCCGGCCAGGCGATGCCTGACGACTCCTTCAGCCGTCGGCGGCCCGACGGTTTCCCGCGGCCCTGCCGCGGGTTTTTTGCGTGATGCCGACCGGGGTTCGCGCCTGCCGTGAACCAGCGCGCCGTCGCGTGCCGATCCCGCCCCGCGCGGTCGAATCAGCGCTGGATTACAATCGACGGATTCACCGGCATCGCAATCACATTACGTCCATGGCTTACAAAACTATCGAAGACACGATCGGCAACACGCCGCTCGTGCAACTCGTCCGGCTGCCGGACGACGAGATTCGCGCTCGCAACAACGTAATCCTGGCCAAGCTCGAAGGGAACAACCCGGCCGGCTCGGTGAAGGACCGGCCCGCGCTGTCGATGATCCGCAAGGCCGAGGAACGCGGGCGCATCAAGCCGGGCGACACGCTGATCGAGGCGACCAGCGGCAATACCGGCATCGCGCTGGCGATGGCCGCGGCGATCCGCGGCTACAAGATGGTGCTGATCATGCCCGAGGATCTCTCGGTCGAGCGCCGCCAGAGCATGGCCGCCTATGGCGCCGAGATCATGCTGACGCCGGTCAAGGGCGGCATGGAGTTCGCGCGCGACCTGGCCGACCAGATGCAGCGCGAAGGCAAGGGCGTGATCCTCGACCAGTTCGCAAATCCCGACAATCCGCTCGCGCACTACGAAACCACCGGCCCCGAGATCTGGCGCGACACCGAAGGCCGCATCACGCACTTCGTGTCGGCGATGGGCACCACCGGCACCATCATGGGCACCTCGCTGTTCCTCAAGGAAAAGAGCGAGCGTATCGAGATCGTCGGCGCGCAGCCGGAGGAAGGCTCGCGCATCCCCGGCATCCGCAAGTGGCCCGAGGCCTACATGCCGAAGATCTTCGACCGCAGCCGGGTCGACCGCGTCGAGAACGTGAGCCAGGCCGCCTCGGAAGCGATGGCGCGCAAGCTCGCGGCCGTCGAGGGCATCTTCTGCGGCATCTCCTCGGGCGGTGCCTGCGAGGTGGCGATGCGGATCGCGCGCCAGGTCGAGAACGCGACCATCGTCTTCATCGTCTGCGATCGTGGCGATCGTTACCTGTCGACGGGTGTGTTCCCCGCCTGATCGCCGATGTTGCGATGAAGCGCGCCGCGCGGCGCGTCCATGAAAAAAGCGCTGCCCCGAAGAGGCAGCGCTTTTTTTATCGGCGATCGCGGATCTTGCCTACTGCGTGGCCAGCATCTTCTGCTTGACGCGCTCGCCGAGCTGGTAGACCGCCAGGGCGTAGAAGAAGCTGCGGTTGTAGCGAGTCAGCACGTAGAAGTTCTGCAGGCCCAGCTTGTACTCGGTCGCGCGGTTGGGGCTGGGCAGGTCGACCACCGTCACGAGCGTGCTGGCCTCGGCGCGCACGTCGACCGAGGGCTCGTCGAGCGCCAGGCCGGCCTGCGTCAGTTGCGACAGGCTCAGGTGCGGCTCGGGCTTGCCGTCGGCCGCGGCCTGCGCGACGCCCTGGCTGCCCGCATCGGGCGCGATCTCCCAGACCACCGGGCGGCCCGGCTGCCAGCCGTGCTGCTTCAGGTAGTTGGCGACGCTGCCGATCGCATCAGCGGTGCTCGCGCGCAGGTCGATATGGCCGTTGCCCTCGTAGTCGACCGCATAGGCGCGGATGCTGCTCGGCAGGAACTGAGGAATGCCGATCGCGCCCGTGTACGAACCCACCACGCTGGTCGGGTCGATCTGGCTGTCGCGCGTCCAGACCAGGAAGTCCTCCAGGTTCTTGCGGAAGGTCGCCTGCCGGTCGGCGCGGTTCGGCGTGTCCGGATAGTCGAAGGCGAGCGTGGTCAGCGCGTCGAGCGCGGGGAAGTTGCCCATGTAGCGGCCGTAGATGGTCTCGACGCCGATGATGCCGACGATCACCTCGGGCGGCACGCCGAACTCGGCCGAGGCGCGCTGCAGCGTGGCCTGGTTGGCACGCCAGAACTTCACGCCGGCGTTGATGCGGATCGTGTCGAGAAAGCGCGACTGGTAGACGCGCCAGTTCTTCACCGAGGGCGAGGGCGCCGGGCGCACCAGCTTGACCGCGGTGGCCGAATAGTTCGCAGTGGCGAACAATGCGCGCAGGCGCGCCGGATCCAGGCCGTCGCGCGCGGCGACCTCGTTGATGAAGGCATCGACCTTGGGATTGTTCGCGTACTGCCGCGGCACGATCTGTTCCTCGGACGGCGACAGGCCGGCAGCCGGCAGGGGCTGCGGAGCCGCCGGCTGGGCCGGCGCCGGGGCCGCGGCGGGCGTGGTCGCGATCGCCGGGCTTGCCTGCGAGGCTTGCGGGCCGGCCGGCGTCTGCGCGCATGCGGCCAGCGTCGCGACCACCGTCGCGAGCGCGAGGCTCGTGAGCGGGAAACGTGAGCGGAAACGAAGCGGGGAGGAGACAGCGGACGATCGGAAAGTCATGGGAACCGGGGGAGAGGACGACGCGGTTGAGTTCGGGCCAGTATAACTGAGGCATCCCGCGCCCCGGCTCGGCATGCCGGCCGCTGTGGTAAGTTAGCGGCGGATTCGCACGCGGCCAAACGCGTCATCATCATCGAAGGAGACTCGCGGCCCGGACGCGCCGGAGCCGCGAAACACGTCATGGCAACCGCCTTTTACACGCATCCCGACTGCCTGCTGCACGAGATGGGCGAATGGCATCCGGAATGTCCGTCGCGGCTGTCGGCGATCCAGGATCAGCTGATCGCGAGCCGCATCGACGAACTGATCGAGCACGAAAGCGCGCCCTTCGCCAGCGAGGCCGCCCTCGCGCGCGTGCACACGCGGGCCCATATCGACTACATCAAGTCGAACGTGCCGGCCGAAGGCTACTGCGAGCTCGATCCCGATACCTCGATGAACCGCCATACCTGGCAGGCCGCCCTGCGCGCCGCGGGTGCCGCGATCGCGGCCACCGACGCGGTGCTCGAGGGCCGCTACGACAACGCCTTCTGCAGCGTGCGCCCTCCCGGCCATCATGCCGAGCCGGCGCGTGCGATGGGCTTTTGCTTCTTCAACAACGTGGCGATCGCCGCGCGTCACGCGCTCGACGTGCACGGGCTCGAACGCGTCGCCGTGATCGACTTCGACGTGCATCACGGCAACGGCACCGAGGCCGCCTTCTCGAACGACCCGCGCGTGCTGATGTGCAGCTTCTTCCAGCACCCGCTGTTCCCCTTCTCGGGCACCGAGCATCCGGCGCCGAACATGCTCAACGTGCCGGTGCCGGCGCGCACCAGCGGCATGGCGATCCGCGAGACGGTGGACATGCTGTGGCTGCCGCGGCTGGAGGCGTTCCGCCCGCAGATGCTGTTCGTGTCGGCCGGCTTCGACGCGCATCGCGAGGACGATCTCGGCCGCATGGGCCTGGTCGAGGCCGACTACGAATGGCTGACCACGCAGATCTGCGAGATCGCCCGCAAGCATGCGCAGGGGCGCGTGGTGAGCTGCCTCGAGGGCGGCTACAACCTGTCGGCGCTGGGCCGCAGCGTGGTCGCGCACCTGCGCGTGCTGGCCGGCGTCTGAGCGCCGGAGGCGCGCCGCCGGCCGGCGTGTGCCTCGGCGACGGCGTCTCCTCGACGCCTGCCCGCCGTGTTGTCGGCGCGGCCTTTCCCGATTTCCTTCTACGAGTTCAACTGCGCGCCACGATCCAGTCGATCAGCGCGCCGATCACGCGCTCTCGTTCGAGGTCGTTCATGGTCTCGTGGTAGTTGCCTTCGTAAAGCGTGAGGGTCTTGTCGGCCGGCCCGGCCTGCGCGCCGAACTCGCGGCTGCCTTCCGGTTCGGTCAGCTTGTCGGCGGTGCCGTGGTAGATCAGCGTCGGCAGCGCCAGCGAGGCGCGCCCGCGCGCGATGCGCTCCATCGCGACCAGGATTTCCGCGCCGGTGCGCGCGGGCACGGCGCCGTGCTGGACCAGCGGATCGGCGCGGTTGGCGGCCACCACCTCGGGGTCGCGCGAGAGCAGGGCAGCATCGATCTTCAAGGCCGGAAAGCGCGGCCAGGCACGGCTCATGAAGCGGCTGGCCGCCAGCATCCAGCGCGGCACGTCGCGGCCGGGCGCCAGCGCGGGGCTGGACAGCACCAATCCGGCGAAGGGCTGCCCGCGCGCCGGCGCGCGCTCGATCGCATACAGCGCGGCGATCGCGCCGCCCATGCTGTGGCCCATCAGGAACAGCGGCACGCCCTCGCGTCTGGCGAAACTCGCCAGGGCATCGGCGTCGTCGAGGTATTGGTCGAAGCGATCGACCCAGGTGCGCCGGCCCGGCGAGCAGCCGTGGCCGCGCAGGTCGATGGCCACCAGCTCGATGCCGGCCGCCGCCAGCCGCGCGGCCAGCGCGTCGTAGCGGCGCGCATGCTCGGCCAGGCCGTGGAGCAGGGCGACGGTGGCGCGCGGCGCCTGGCGGCCGCCATCG
>NZ_VWWC01000294.1:0-4427 GCF_011753175.1 Burkholderia sp. Cy-637
GGGCGCGCCGCCGGCCGTGCGCGGTGCCGGTGGGCGCCGCCTGGGCCGGCGAGCCGGAATGGTGCATTGCGAAAGCGGGTGAAAATCCGCTAAATTATAACTTTTAAGTCGCCCCCGGGCGGCATTTGCGTCGCGCGTCGCCACAAGCCGCGTCCGGCCGCGCTCCCCGACCGCTTTCCTAGACAGCGCGCATCCACCCGCCGCTTTCCAGTTTCGTCCCCCTTTTCTTGCCCCGCAGGCCTTGCCCAGGAACGTGCCCGCCGTGAAACCGATTCAGAAATCCAACAAGCTGCTCAACGTCTGCTACGACATTCGCGGCCCGGTGCTCGAGCACGCCAAGCGCCTCGAGGAGGAAGGGCACAAGATCATCAAGCTGAACATCGGCAACCTGGCGCCCTTCGGCTTCGAGGCGCCCGACGAGATCATCCAGGACATGATCCGCAACCTGCCGGCTTCGTCGGGTTATTCGGATTCGAAGGGGGTGTTCTCGGCGCGCAAGGCCGTGATGCACTACACCCAGGAAAAGGGCGTGAAGGGCGTCGGCCTGGACGACATCTACATCGGCAACGGCGCCTCGGAGCTGATCGTGATGGCCACCCAGGCGCTGCTCAACAACGGCGACGAGGTGCTGCTGCCGGCGCCGGACTACCCGCTCTGGACCGCCGCCGTGAGCCTGTCGGGCGGCACGCCGGTGCACTACATGTGCGACGAGCAGAACGGCTGGATGCCCGATACCGACGACATCCGCCGCAAGATCACGCCGAACACCAAGGCGCTGGTGGTGATCAACCCGAACAACCCCACCGGCGCGCTGTATTCCGACGACCTGCTGCGCGAGCTGATCGCGATCGCGCGCGAGCACGGCCTGCTGATCTTCGCCGACGAGGTCTACGACAAGATCCTCTACGACGGCAAGACCCACACGGCGCTGGCCTCGCTCACCGAGGACGTGATCACGGTCACCTTCAACAGCCTGTCCAAGAGCTACCGCTCCTGCGGCTACCGCGCCGGCTGGATGTCCGTGGCCGGCCTGAACGGCGAGAACCGCGCGCGCGCCAAGGACTACCTGGAAGGGCTCGGGATCCTCTCGTCGATGCGGCTGTGCGCCAACGTGCCGGGCCAGTTCGCGATCCAGACCGCGCTGGGCGGCTACCAGAGCATCAACGAGCTGCTGGTGCCGAGCGGGCGCCTGTACCGCCAGCGCGAGCTCGCCTACGACATGCTGACCTCGATCCCGGGCGTGAGCTGCGTGAAGCCCGACGCGGCGCTCTACATGTTCCCGCGCCTGGACCCGAAGCTCTACCCGATCCGGAACGACCAGGAATTCATTCTCGACCTGCTGCTCAAGGAGCGCGTGCTGCTGGTGCAGGGCACCGGCTTCAACTGGCCCACCCCGGATCACTTCCGCGTGGTGTTCCTGCCGAACATCGACGATCTGACCGACTCGATCAATCGCATCGCGCGATTCCTCGACGGCTATCGCAAACGTCACGCGGCCTGAGCGGCCGCTTCCGTCTTTCAACTTCAAAACGCAACCACACGCAGCATGGAACCGATCAAAGTCGCCCTGTTGGGCTTCGGCACCGTCGGCAGCGGCACCTTCGAGGTGCTGCGCCGCAATCAGGAAGAAATCAAGCGGCGCGCCGGCCGGGGCATCGAGATCACGCGCATCGCGCTGCGCAACCCGGCCAAGGCGCAGGCCGCGCTGGGCGGCGCGAGCGTCGATCTGAGCACCGATTTCCAGGCGGTGGTCGACGATCCCTCGATCTCGATCGTCGCCGAGATGATCGGCGGCACCGGCATCGCCCGCGAGCTGGTGCTGCGCGCGATCGCCAACGGCAAGCACGTGGTGACCGCCAACAAGGCCCTGCTCGCCGTGCACGGCAGCGAGATCTTCGCGGCCGCGCGCGAGAAGGGCGTGATGGTCGCGTTCGAGGCCGCCGTGGCCGGCGGCATCCCGATCATCAAGGCGCTGCGCGAGGGCCTGACCGCCAACCGCATCCAGTACATCGCCGGCATCATCAACGGCACCACCAACTACATCCTGTCGGAGATGCGCGACCGCGGCCTGGACTTCGCCACCGCGCTGAAGGCCGCCCAGGAGCTCGGCTACGCCGAGGCCGACCCGACCTTCGACATCGAGGGCGTGGACGCCGCGCACAAGGCCACCATCATGAGCGCGATCGCGTTCGGCGTGCCGGTGCAGTTCGAGCGCGCCTACGTCGAGGGCATCAGCAAGCTGGCCGCCACCGACATTCGCTATGCCGAGGAGCTCGGCTATCGCATCAAGCTGCTGGGCATCGCGCGCCGCACCGAGGCGGGCATCGAGCTGCGCGTGCATCCCACCCTGATCCCGGAGAAACGCCTGCTGGCCAATGTCGAGGGCGCGATGAACGCGGTGGTGGTGCACGGCGACGCGGTCGGCACCACGCTCTACTACGGCAAGGGCGCCGGCGCCGAGCCGACCGCCTCGGCCGTGGTGGCCGACCTGGTCGACGTCACGCGCCTGCACACGGCCGACCCGGAACATCGCGTGCCGCATCTCGCGTTCCAGCCGGAAAGCCTGTCGAACACGCCGATCCTGCCGATCGAGGCGGTCACCAGCGGCTACTACCTGCGCCTGCGGGTGGCCGACGAAACCGGCGTGCTGGCCGACATCACGCGCATCCTGGCCGAATCGGGCATCTCGATCGACGCGCTGCTGCAGAAGGAATCGGACCAGGTCGACGGCGGCAGCGACGAAACCGACATCATCCTGATCACGCACGTGACGGTGGAGCGCAACGTGAACGCGGCGATCGCGAGCATCGAGGCGTTGCCGACGATCCGTTCCAAGGTCACGAAGCTGCGCATGGAAGCGCTCAACTGAGGACGACATGAATTACATTTCGACGCGCGGCGCCGGCATCGGCGAGCGCCATACGTTTTCGGACATCCTGCTGGGCGGCCTGGCCAAGGACGGCGGGCTCTACCTGCCGGCCGAATACCCGCGCGTGAGCGCCGGGGAACTGGCGCGCTGGCGCGAGCTGCCTTACGCGGAGCTGGCCTTCGAGGTGCTCTCCAAGTTCAGCGACGACATCCCGGCCGAGGACCTGCGCGAACTCACGCGCCGCACCTATCGCGCCGAGGTCTACGCCAACACGCGCCATGGCGAGAACGCCGCCGACATCACGCCGATCAAGACGCTCGGCAGCGAGGGCGGCACCACGCTGGCGCTGCTGGAGCTGTCGAACGGCCCGACCCTGGCGTTCAAGGACATGGCCATGCAGCTGCTCGGCAACCTGTTCGAGTACACGCTGGCCAAGCACGGCGAGACCCTCAACATCCTCGGCGCGACCTCGGGCGACACCGGCAGCGCCGCCGAATACGCGATGCGCGGCAAGGCCGGCGTGCGCGTGTTCATGCTCTCGCCGCACCGGAAGATGAGCGCGTTCCAGTCGGCGCAGATGTACAGCCTGCAGGATCCGAACATCTTCAATCTGGCCGTGGAAGGCGTGTTCGACGACGCCCAGGACATCGTCAAGGCGGTCTCGAACGACCACGCCTACAAGGCGCGCCACAAGATCGGCACGGTCAACTCGATCAATTGGGCACGGGTGGTCGCGCAGGTCGTCTACTACTTCAAGGGCTACTTCGCCGCGACCCGCAGCAACGACGAGCGCGTCTCGTTCACGGTGCCCTCGGGCAACTTCGGCAACGTCTGCGCGGGCCATATCGCGCGCATGATGGGCCTGCCGATCGAGAAGCTGGTGGTGGCCACCAACGAGAACGACGTGCTCGACGAGTTCTTCCGCACCGGCAGCTACCGCGTGCGCGGCGCCGAGCAGACCTATCACACCAGCAGCCCCAGCATGGACATCTCGAAGGCCTCCAACTTCGAGCGCTTCGTGTTCGACCTGCTGGGCCGCGATCCGGCGCGCGTGCTGCAACTGTTCCACGACGTCGAGCACAAGGGCGGCTTCGATCTCGCCGCGAGCGGCGATTTCGCGCGCGTGGCCGAGTTCGGCTTCGTCTCGGGCCGCAGCACGCACGAGGATCGCCTGGCGACGATCCGCGACGTCCACGCGCGCTACGCGACCATGATCGACACGCATACGGCCGACGGCGTGAAGGTGGCGCGCGAGCACCTGCAGCCGGGCGTGCCGATGGTGGTGCTGGAGACCGCCCAGCCGATCAAGTTCGGCGAGACGATCCGCGAGGCGCTGGGCCGCGAGGCCGAGCGTCCCGCCGCGTTCGACGGCATCGAGGCGCTGCCGCAGCGCTTCGAGGTGGTGAAGGCCGATGTGCAGCAGGTGAAGGACTTCATCGCCGCGCATACCGGCGGCTGAGGCGCCGGCCCGAGTGCCGGTGCGCGACGCGTACGAGCGGCTGTCGCCGGGGCCGGACACCGACGGCTCGATGGTCGGCACGGCGGTCGGCATGGGCAC
>NZ_VWWC01000295.1:0-4386 GCF_011753175.1 Burkholderia sp. Cy-637
CCGCGCATCGCGGCGCGCGGCGCCCCGGCGAGGGGCCGACCGCCGCGCTGAGCGCGGGCTCGGTGGCGGGCCTGGCGCTGCTCTGGTGGGCCGCGACGCACTTCGGCTGGGTGCCGCCGCTGTTCCTGCCGTCGCCGGCCACGGTCTGGCGCGCCTTCGTCGACGCCTGGCACGGCAATATCCAGGGCGGCGTGCCGCTGGCCGAGCATCTCGGCTGGAGCGCGCTGCGCGTGTTCGGCGCGTTCGCGCTGGCGGCCCTGTTCGGCATCCCGGCCGGCATCCTGATGGGCGTGAGCCGCGTCGCGCGCGGCCTGCTCGATCCGCCGCTGGAGTTCTACCGGCCGCTGCCGCCGCTGGCCTACCTGCCGCTGGTGGTGATCTGGTTCGGCATCGACGAGACCGCCAAGATCGTGGTGATCTTCCTGGCCTGCTTCGCGCCGATCGCGATGGCCGCGCGCGCCGGCGTGCGCAGCGCCACCGGCGAGCAGATCGCCGCGGCCTGGTCGCTCGGCGCCAGCCCGGCGCAGGTGGTGCGCCATGTGGTGCTGCCCGCCGCGCTGCCCGAGATCCTGACCGGGCTGCGGATCGCGATCGGCTTCGGCTGGACCACCCTGGTGGCCGCCGAGATGGTGGCCGCCACCGCCGGGCTCGGGCAGATGGTGCTGAACGCCTCGAGCTTCCTGCGTACCGACGTGGTGGTGATGGGGATCGTGCTGATCGGCGCGATCGCCTGGGGTTTCGACCTGGCGATGCGCGCGCTGGAGCGGCGTTTGGTGCCGTGGAAGGGGCGGGGTTAGGGCGGGTCTATTTGGTGATCTTGTCGAACACGAGGGGAGGGAGCTTGCGGCGGGGACGGGGCGCCTGGGTGACCGGCTCCGGCGCCGGAGCAACTTCCTGAGTCGAACCCGTGATGGTGTCGGCGCCGTGTGCCGGCTCTTGTCTGGGCACGAAGGCGATACGCAGGCCAAAGGGTTTGCCGATCGCGTTCAAGGTGTCGAGGGTGGGATTGGCCTCGCCACGCTCGAGTCGTGCAACGAGGGGTTTGCTCAAGCCGACCAGCTCGGCGAACTCTTCCTGGTTGAGGCCGATTGCCTCGCGAATCCAGCGCGCCGCCGAAGCGATGTCCGGGCGTTCGCGCGCCAGGCGCTCGGGCAGGGTGCTGCGCAGTTCGCGCAGCGCTTCGGGTGACTTCCTAGCGTAACGCATCGAGTGCTCCGAGTACGGTGGCAAAGCGTGGAATGCACATGTCGGTGCGTGGATCGCGCGATGCCGTGATGAATGCGTCGCGCGTGCGTTCCAGGGGGCTGCGCCATGCCGCCAGTGCCGCGCGAAGCTGGGCCGCGTTGTCGATGCCGAGCCGCTCGGGCAGCCAGCGTTCGAACAGCACTGGCCAGCGGTTGTGAAAGCCGGGCGGGAATTCGCGCCACAGTGTCGAACGTGTCGGCGGGTCGTCGCCGAGGAACATGGGCGCGAAATCGAATAGAGGGGTGAGCCGTATTCCTTCTTCCGTCAGGAAGAAGGCGGTGTTGCGGCCATGATTGTCGTCCACGCGCAGGCAGTAGCCGAGCATGTCGCGTTGCAGATATTCGAGCAGGTCGTTGCCGAGCGTGCTCGTGTCGGCATAGGCGATCCAGTCGTCGATGATGTCTTCGTGAAACAGCACGGCACCGTGCTTCGCGACATTGCGCAGGCTGTACGCGCTTTCCATCGCACGACGATGGACGCCTCGATCGTCGACGACACGATCGAAGCGCGGAATGAACAGCAGGTCGCCGAACATGAAAGGCTCGCCTTCGACCACCAGCCCGGCGCCGCGCGCGAGGGTCAGCCACAGATGCTCGTGGCGCAGCATCACGGCGTCGCGGTTGTTGCGGGGCATCTTCACGAGATAGTGCGCGGCGGCGTCTTCATCGCGAACCAGTGTATCGGCGTAGTACAGGCCGTCGCGATGCCGGGTGAGCCAGAGCTTGGCCGCCTGCCCTTGCGTGCTGGTGCCGGCGACGAGCGTGCCGTGCAGATGCGCGTACTCGATGAAGTCGGCATCGTGGCGCCGCATGTTCTCCAGCTCCCAGCCTCGCGATACGCCGGGCAGTTGCTCCCGCAACCATCGGTAGGCTTGCGCGATGCGCGTGTTGCCGGCTGGATTGCTCGCGCCATGGGCGAGTACCCGGGCGTCGTTGTGCGGCCCGTCCGGTTGCGGCCAGCCTTCGCGATCGACCAGCAATTCGCGACCGAATCCGCTCGGCAAGATGTCGAGCAGGAATGGCGCCCAGGTCGGATAGCGTTTCATCTCGAAGCCGACAGGCTCATGCGTGGACAAGGAGGATTCGCCGACCCGCTCAAGATAGGTGTAGGCGTAGTCGTGCAGGTATTCGAGCGTGCAAGGGGATGCAATGCCGCGCTTCGGATCGGTCAGCGTGAGCGTCGCTGCGGCTTGCCATGCCCCATCCACGAATTTTTCGAGCAGTAGTTCCATATCGGAATACTTTAAGATCCCAATTCCGCAGTGTAAGTGCCGATTTGGGATATTTCAATATTCCTTTTCTGAAGAATCGAGGGCCGCATCATCAATCCCCCGCCGCCGCTCCTTCACGCCGCGGATCGGCGGTACCCAGCCACAGCGACTGCCCGTCGAGCGCGACGCGCTGCAGCCCGACCAGGTCCGAGGTGATCGGGACGAGCCGCACCTCGTGCCCGCGCCGCTTCAAGCCCTCGACCAGCGTATCCGACACACGTCCCGCTTCCAGCTCGGTCGGCCCGTTGCGCGAGCCGAAGTTCGGCAGGGCGATCGCCTGCGCCACCGTCAGGCCCCAGTCGGTGACGCCGGCCAGCGTCTTGGCGACCGGCATCGCGTCGGCGCCGCCGAGCACCAGCGCCACGCGCCGCGTGCCGCGCTCGAAGGCGATCTCGGGCGTGAGCGAGGAACGCGGCCGCTTGCCGCCGTCCAGGCGGTTCGCGATCGGCCGGCCGTGATCGCGCGGCGTGCGCGAGAAGCCCGTCAGCGCATCGTTGAGCAGGAAGCCGCGCACCATCAGCCGCGAGCCGAACGGGTCGCCCAGGCTGGAGGCCATCGCCACCACCGCGCCGTCGTGATCGACCACCGCCAGTTCGCTGGCGGCGGGCGGCGGCGCCAGCGCATCGGGATCGTCGCCGAACGAGGTGGCCAGCGTCGAGTCGGCTGGCACGCCGGCTTCGGCATGACCCAGGCTGGTGTTGCCGATCCGTTGCAGGCGCTGCGCCAGGTAGGTCGGCGCGACCAGCCGTTGCCAGTCGCCGGCCGGCGCCGGCACGCGCTCCGGATCGGCCGGGTAGCGCGCGCGATCCGCATAGGCCAGCCGGCCCGCCTCGCTGAACAGATGCGCGGCCTGCGGCGTCGGCTCCAGGCCGCCGCCGTCGTTGCGCACCAGCTTTTGCCCGCCCAGCTTCTGCCAGTCCGGCAGCCCGTCGAACAGGCCGAACATCTGCGCGATCGCCAGGCCGCCCGAGGCCGGCGGCGGCATTCCGCACAAGGTCCACTTGCGATAGTCGCCGCAGAACGGCGTGCGCGGCAGCGCGCGGTAGCGGCCGAGATCCTGCTGCGTGAGCAAGCCCGGATTGGCCGACTGGCCGACCTTGGCGGCGATCTCGCGGGCGATCGCGCCGCTGTAGAACGGGTTCGCGCCGCCGGCCGCGAGCTGGCGCAGCGTGGCCGCGTAGGCGGGGTTGCGCAGCAGCGTGCCGGCGGTCTTGGGCCGCCCGTCCTGCTCGTAGAAATAGGCGCGCGCGGCCGGATCGGCGCGCAGGTACGGATCGCCCGCGATCAGCGCGGCCAGTCGCGGGCTGATCGGGAAACCCTGGTCGGCGAGCTTGATGGCGGGCTGGAACAGGCGCTTCCAGGGCAGCTTGCCGTGCGCCCGATGTGCCAGCTCGAGCATGCGCAAGGTGCCCGGCACGCCCACCGGCCGGCCGCCGGCCACGGTCTGCGCGGGGCCGAGCAGCTTGCCGTCGCGGTCCAGGAACAGGCGCTCGGTGGCGGCGGCCGGCGCGGCTTCGAGGCCGTCGTAGGCATCGGTGGTCTTGTCGTCGGCATAGAGCAGCAGCGCGCCGCCGCCGAGGCCCGAGGATTGCGGCTCGGTCAGCGTCAGCACCAGCTGCGCGGCGATCGCGGCATCCACCGCGCTGCCGCCGGCCTTGAGGATCTCGGCGCCGGCCTGCGCGGCAAGCGGGTTCGCGGCGACGATCATCGAGCGCGCCGAGGACCAGCCGGGCTTGTCGCTCCAGCCGCTGGCAGGCTCGGCGACGCGGCCGCCGAAGGCCGTTTGCGGCAGGCGCTGCGCGGCGCCGCTAGCCGCCGTGGTGCCGAGCGTGGCCGACGATGCAGCCGAAGCCGCTGCCGCGCCGGCTGCC
>NZ_VWWC01000296.1:0-4259 GCF_011753175.1 Burkholderia sp. Cy-637
TCCAGCGCCTGCGCGTGGCGGCCGATGCCGGCCAGCGCGGCGGCGTGGTTGGCGAGCGTCCAGGGCGCGTCGAGCCCCAGTTGCAGGGAGCGCGCGAACAGCGGCTCGGCGCGCGCCGGATCGTCGAGCTGGAGGTAGGTCACGCCGAGCAGGTGCAGGGCCTCCAGGTTGTCGGGCATCAGCGCGAGCACCCCCTCGTAGCGCCGGCGCGCCGCCTGGTAGTCGCGCCGCTCCAGCAGCGCGCGCGCCTGGCGCAGGCCGTCGTCGAGCGCCGTGCGCAGCAGCGCGGCATTGCCTGCCACGGCCGCCGCGGCCACGCCCGGGGTCACGCGGCTCATGCCGCGCCCCCGCCGACGATGGCCGACAGCGCCGCCGCCACGCGCTCGACCACCGGCGGCCAGGCGCCGCCCTCGGCCTGGCGGAACAGCCGCGCCTGGGGATACCAGGGGCTGTCCTCGCGATCGAGCATCCAGCGGAAATCGGGCGTGTAAGGCAGCAGCACCGCCAGCGGCCGGCCCAGCGCGCCGGCCAGGTGCGCTACCGAGGTATCGACGCTGATCACCGCGTCCAGCGTCTCGACCAGGGCGGCGGTATCGGCGAAATCGCCGAGCTGGTCGCCGACGAAGCGGATCGCGCTGGCCTCCAGCACCGCGCGATCCTCGTCGCGCACCAGCTTCTGCAGGCTGATCCACTCGTGGCGCGCATCCACCATCGGCAGCAGCTCGGCCAGCGCCAGCGAGCGATTGCGGTCGTTCAGGTGCAGTGGATTGCCGGACCACACCACGCCGATGCGCGGCCGGCCGTCGCCGGGGCCGAGCCGTTCGCGCCAGCGCGCGACGCGGGCCGGGTCGGCGCGCAGGTACGGCAGCGCGGCGGGAATCGAGTCGAGATCGGTGCGGAATTCGAGCGGCAGGCTCATCAGCGGGCAATGCAGGTCGAAGGGCGGCAGCGGCGCGCCGCGCGCCACCAGCGCGTCGACCCCGTCGAGCGAGCCGAGCAGTGCGATCAGCTCGGGCTGCACCTCGAGCACCACGCGCGCGCCCAGCGCCTTCACCAGCGGCGCGTAGCGGCAGAACTGCAGGGTGTCGCCCAGGCCCTGCTCGGCATAGAGCAGGATCGTGCGGCCTGCCAGCGGCATGCCGTGGGTCCAGCGCGGCTGCGCGAAGCCGCGCCGGCTGGCATCGAGCTGGCCGTCGCGCCAGCGCCATTCGTAGGCGGCCCAGCCGGCCTCGAAGTCGCCGGTGGCCAGGCACAGGAAGGAGCGCGTGCAATGCGCGATCACGTAGTCGGGATCGATCGCGATCGCATCGGCGAAGGCCTGGCGCGCCTCGTCGTGGCGGCGCAGCGCGCGCAGCGCGTTGGCGCGCTGGAAATGCGCGAGCTTGTCGCCGGGCGTCGCCGCGATCACGGCGTCGAGATCGTCGAGCGCGGCCTCGTAGCGATGCATCTCCAGGCGCGCGCGGCCGCGCATGAAGCGCGCGCGCGGATTGCCGGCGTCGAGCGCCAGCGCGCGCTCGCCCGCCTCGAGCGCCTCGTCGTGGCGCCCCAGCGTGAGCAAGGCGCTGGCATGGTTGCAGAGCACCTCGGCCGCGTCGGGCCGCACCGCCAGCGCGCGCGCGTAGCTGTCGACCGCGTCGTGCAGGCGGCCCAGTTCGGCCGCCGCGTTGCCGCGCTGCGCGAGCGCCGGACCATGGCCGGGGTCGAGCGCGAGCACGCGATCGCAGCGCGCCAGGGATTCGTCGTGGCGATCCAGCTGGCCGAGCGCGATCGCGCTGTTGAACAGCGCGTCGACGAAGGCCGGATGCGCGGCGATGGCGGCATTGAAGTCGGCCAGCGCGCGCGCCGCGTCGCTCAGGTCCAGCCAGGCCACGCCGCGCAGGAACAGCGCCTCGACATGGCCCGGCTGCAAGGCCAGCGCATGGCCGTAGCTGTCGACCGCGTCGCGGTAGCGGCCCAGCCCGCGCAGCGCCAGCCCGCGCGAGCGCTGCGCGTCGAAGCTGCGGCCGGCCAGTTGCAGGGCGCGATCGCAGTCGCGCAGCGCGTCCTCAAGGCGCCCCAGCAGCCGGCGCGCCTCGCTGCGCTTCACATAACCGTCGGCGAAATTCGGCACCTGCGCGAGCAGGCTGTCGTAGGCGGCGCAAGCCTCCTCGTGGCGGCCCAGCTGGCCGAGCAGGCCGGCGCGCTGGAACAGCGCGCGCTGGTGGGCCGGCTGGATCGCGAGCGCCTCGTCGAGCCGCTGCAGCGCCTCCTCCTCGCGGCCGAGCCCGACCAGCACCGCCGAGTAATTGGCCAGCGACAGCGGCGCGGGCCGCCGCTCGACCGAGCGGCGCATCAGCGGCTCGGCCTCGTCCAGCCGCCCCTGCTGGAAACGCAGCGCGCCCAGCAGGTGCAGCGCCTCGGGATGCTCGCCGTCCAGCGCCAGCAGCTCCGCATAGGCCGTCTCGGCCTGCTGCAGCGCGCCCTCCTGATGCGCGCCGCGAGCCCGGGCCAGCAATTGCTCGACGCGCGCCGCGTCGGGCGGCAGCGTGCTGGCGGTGCTCGCGAGCGCGATCCCTTCCCCCTTCGATGTCATCTATGGCCCCTGTTCTCTCGACGATGTCTCGTGGCGCGGCGCGTCGGGACGCCGGCGTGCTGCCTTGATCCGCGAGGCTATCGGAGCACCCGTAACACCGGTATGACGAAAGTTACGGAACATTTGCTCCAATGCCCGCCGCGGCCCGCCGGCCGGCGCCCGCGACGCTCGCGCTCGCACCCTTTTTTCGGCCCCGCCGCGCCGCCGGCGCGAAACGCTCAAAAGGTCCGTAGCTTTCGACATGCCGCTGCCACAGGCGCTGCTTACCTTGCCTGTTCGTCCGGAGGCCGCCGGACGCGAGGCGGCACACCAACCACAAGACCTGGGCAATGAGGATCGAATCCAGCACGCGACGCGCCGCGCGAACGGTGCAACGGGGTTTCACGCTGATCGAGGTGCTGGTGGCGCTGGCGATCGTGGCGATCGCGCTGGGCGCGGTGATGCGCGCGATCGGCGCGCTCGCCGCCGACACCGATACCGCGCGCATGCGCCTGCTGGCGCTGTGGAGCGCCGACAACGCGCTCGGCGCGATCCGCATCGGCACCGCGTTTCCGCCGGTGGGCAGCACCAGCTTCGCCTGTCCGCAGGGGCCGTATGCCTTCGTCTGCCGCCAGTCGGTGAGCGCCATGGCGATGCCGCGGCTCAGGCAGGTGAAGGTCAGCGTCTACGCCTCGGGCTCGAGCCGCACCGTGCTCGCCGAGCTGGTCTCGGTGGTCCAGAATGAAGCGCGCTACTGAGGCCCGGCGCCGCGCGCGCGGCTTCACGCTGATCGAGATGCTGGTGGCGATCGCGCTGATCGCGGTGATCGCGCTGCTGTCCTGGCGCGGGCTGGATTCGACCATCCGCGGCCGCGACACCATCTCGGGCAATCTCGCGCAGACGCGCCTGCTCGGTCGCTACTTCTCGCAGCTCCAGTTCGACCTGCTCAACCTGGTGAGCGCCGACGAGGTGTTCGGCGCGCCGCTGCGCATCCATGCCAACGAGCTGGTGCTGGTGCGCCATGCCGGCATCGGCGCCGGGCCGACCTTCGTGCAGGTGGTGCGCTACCAGTTGCGCGGGCACGCGCTGCTGCGCAGCGCCTCGCCGCCGCTGGCCTCGCTGGCCGAGCTGGCCGACGCGCTCAAGCAGATGGACCGGTTCGCCAGCGTGACGGCCAGCAACGACGCGCGCTCGATGCAGCTCTCGGTGTGGATCGCGCCGGGCGGCTGGACCGGCAACCAGGCCGCGATCGAGCAGGTCTACGCGCAGTTTCTCGCCCAGCACGGCGTGAGCAATACCACCACGCTCGGCATGCCGCTGCCGCGCGGCCTGCGCTTGGCCGTGACGCTCGGCTCGCCGCCGGTCGACTACGTGCGGATGATCCAGATCGGGCAATGAAGACGGCGGGCGATCTCGACAAGCCAACCAGGGGGAATCCCATGACGACAGGTGAACAAGCCGGCTTGCCCGCGACGCGGGCGCCGGCATCGACGGCGGCCACCGAGCTGGCCCGCGCCCAGGCCGCGCACGGAACCGGCCGCCTCGACGACGCCGCGCGCGACTACCGCGCCGCGCTCGAGCAGGCACCCGGGCACCCGGAAGCGCTGCACGGCTACGGCGTGCTGCAATTCCAGCGCGGCGCGGCCGGCGAGGCCGAATCGCTGTTGCGGCGTGCCCTGGCGGCCGGGCCGCGTGCGGTGCGCGTGCT
>NZ_VWWC01000297.1:0-4168 GCF_011753175.1 Burkholderia sp. Cy-637
TCGCCGGCCTGGCGGCCGGCCTCGGCATCGCGGCCCTGCTGTCGCACTTCGGCCTGGGCGGCGCCTTTGCCAGCATGATGGCCAACGTGATCGTGATCGCGCTGCTGGCCTTCATCGGTATCTGGATCGTGCGCAAGCTGATGAACCGCAATCGCAAGCCCGAGCCGGCTTATGCGGGCGCGGGTTCGTCGCCGGGTTCGTCAATGAACCGCGGCGGCTACGACGCCGGTTCGAACGGCGGTTACGCGAGCCAGAACCAGGCTTATGCCCAGGCCTCGCCGCAGCCGCAGCCGGCTTCGTCGAGCAGCTATGCCAACGAGGCGGCCGGCGTGTTCGGCGGCGGCGCGGCGGCAGCGGGCGCGGGCCTGGCGGCCGCCGGCACGGCGCCGTCGGTGCCGGCCGGCTTCGACAGCGAGGCCTTCGTGCGTAATGCCAAGGTCTACTTCATCCGCCTCCAGGCGGCCTGGGACGAAGGCAACATGACCGATATCCGCGAGTTCACCACGCCGGAGATGTTCGCCGAGGTGAAGGTCGACCTGGCCTCGCGCGGCGCGGACAAGAACCAGACCGACGTGGTCCAGCTCGAGGCCGAGCTGCTCGGCGTCGAGGAGCGCGGCAACCAGTACGAGGCGAGCGTGCGCTTCCACGGCCTGATCCGCGAGGCGCCGGGCGCCTCGGCCGAGCCCTTCGAGGAGGTCTGGAACCTCACCAAGTCGGGCAACGAAGGCTGGCTGCTGGCCGGCATCCAGCAGATCAACCTGCACTGAGCGAAGGCGGCACGCCGGCCCTGGACGCACCCGGTATCACGCCGGAACAGGGCCGGACCGATCCGACGTTACAATAGAAACCCGCGCGGGCACCCTGCTTGCGCGGGTTTTTTACTCAGTCCGATGACCTTTGCCGCCAAGTCTGTCGCCGCTGCTGTCAACCATCTGCTCGCCCGCGAATCCTGGGCGCGCGAACGCCTGATTCCCTATGCCGGGAAAACCGCCCGGCTCGAATTCCCTCCGCTGACCCTGTTGCTGCTGGTGCAGCCCGATGGCTATTTCGCCGCTGTCGAGGCTCACGAGGCGCCGCAGCCCGACGTCTCGATCGCCCTAGGCGGCGCGCGGCAATCGCCGTTCGACGCCGTCACGGCCTTCGTGCAGGGGGGGCAGGCCGCCGTCATGAAGCACGTCAAGCTGGAGGGCGATGCCGAATTCGCCACCCAGCTCGCCAAGCTCGCCGAACACCTGCGCTGGGAGCCCGAGGAGGATCTCGCGCGCGTGCTCGGCGATGCTCCCGCCCATCGCATCGCCACCCTGGTGCGTTCGGCGGGCGACCAGGCGCGTCGTACCAGCCGTAATCTGCTCGACTCGCTGAGCGAATATTTTCTCGATGAGAACCCGCAGGTCGTGCGCCGCGCCGCGCTCGGCGAGTTCGACGCCGAACTGGCCCGCGCACGCGATGCCCTGGCCCGCGTCGAGAAGCGTATCGAGCGCCTAGAACAACGATCCGGCACACCGGCGGGCGGCAGCTCGCGCGGTGGGCACTGAGGGCTGTACCGCATGCGCATTTTCCGTTTCATCAAAATCGTCTACACCGTGATCCGCTTCGGCCTCGACGAGGTCATGCTGTCGCGCATCGACGATCGCCGCGTCAAGCTGCTGCTGCGCATCACCACCATCGGCCGTCGTTTTTCCGATCCGCCTGCGGTGCGCCTGCGTCGCGCGCTCGAAAGCCTGGGGCCGATCTTCGTGAAGTTCGGCCAGATGCTGTCGACGCGTCGCGACGTGCTGCCGCCCGATTTCGCGATCGAGCTGACCAAGCTGCAGGACCAGGTGCCGCCCTTCGATTCGGCGCTGGCCATGTCGCTGGTCGAGAAATCGCTGGGCGCGCCGATCAGCGCGCTGTTCGACGAGTTCGACCCGGTGCCGGTGGCCAGCGCCTCGATCGCCCAGGTGCATTTCGCCAAGCTCAAGGAGGGCGCGCACGCCGGCAAGGAAGTGGCCGTCAAGGTGCTGCGCCCGAACATGCTGCCGGTGATCGACTCGGACATGGCGCTGCTGCGCGACATCGCCACCTGGGCCGAGCGGCTCTGGCCCGACAGCCGGCGCCTCAAGCCGCGCGAGGTGGTGGCCGAGTTCGACAAGTACCTGCACGACGAGCTCGACCTGATGCGCGAGGCCGCCAACGGCAGCCAGCTGCGCCGCAACTTCGCCGGGCTCGACCTGCTGCTGGTGCCGGAGATGTTCTGGGACTACAGCTCGTCCTCGGTGCTGGTGATGGAGCGCATGAAGGGCGTGCCGATCAGCCAGGTCGACACCTTGCGCGCGGCGGGCGTCGACATCCCCAAGCTGGCGCGCGAAGGCGTGGAGATCTTCTTCACCCAGGTGTTCCGCGACGGCTTCTTCCATGCCGACATGCACCCGGGCAACGTGTTCGTGAGCCTCGACCCGAACCATTTCGGCCGCTACATCGCGCTCGACTTCGGCATCGTCGGCGCGCTTTCCGACTTCGACAAGAATTACCTGGCGCAGAACTTCCTGGCCTTCTTCAAGCGCGACTACCATCGCGTCGCCACCCTGCACCTCGAGTCGGGCTGGGTGCCGCCGCATACGCGCGTCGAGGAGCTGGAGAGCGCGATCCGCGCGGTCTGCGAGCCGTATTTCGACCGCGCGCTGAAGGACATCTCGCTGGGCCAGGTGCTGATGCGCCTGTTCTCCACCTCGCGCCGCTTCAACGTCGAGATCCAGCCGCAACTGGTGCTGCTGCAGAAGACCATGCTCAACGTCGAGGGCCTGGGTCGTTCGCTGGACCCGGAGCTCGATCTCTGGAAGACCGCCAAGCCCTATCTCGAGCGCTGGATGACCGAGCAGATCGGCCTGCGCGGCTGGTACGAGCGCTTCAAGGTCGAGGCGCCGCAATGGAGCAAGACGCTGCCGCAACTGCCGCGCCTGATCCACCAGGCGTTCGCGGAGCGGCACGATTCGCCGCGCGGGCTCAGCGACGAACTGATGCAGCAGATCCTGACCGAGCAGAAGCGCACCAACCGGCTGCTGCAGGCCCTGCTGGTGTTCGGGCTGGCGGTCGGCGTCGGCGCGATCGTGGCGCGCGTGCTGCTGGTGCTGGCGGCCGGCGCCTGAGCGCGGCGATCGACGGCGCCTGGCCGTGATCGGCGGTGAGTGGTCGCGGCGATGCTGCCGGCGGCGAAATCGGGAGAGCACATGAGCGATACCAGCAAGCAGGCCGGCGCCTCGGCGCCAGCCTCGGCCGAGGTGCCGGCCGCATCGATCGCCCCCGGCGCGGCGGCCGGCTTCGCGAGCCGCGATCCGGGCAGCGCCGCGTTCTGGGACGAACGTTTCGAACGCGGCTTCGTGCCCTGGGACCTGGCACGCGTGCCCGATGCGTTCGCCGCCTTCGCGGCCGCGCGTTCGCCGTGCCCGGTGCTGATCCCCGGCTGCGGCAGCGCGCACGAGGCGCTCTGGCTGGCGCGCGCCGGCTGGCCGGTGAAGGCGATCGATTTCTCGGCGAGCGCGGTGGCCGCCGCGGGCCGGCAACTGGGCGAGCATGCCGGGCTGGTGGAGGAGGCCGACTTCTTCGCCTACACGCCGCCGTTCCAGCCGCAATGGATCTACGAGCGCGCCTTCCTCTGCGCGCTGCCGCCCGCGCGCTGGGACGACTACGCGGCGCGCATGGCGGCGCTGCTGCCCGAGGGTGGTTTGCTGGCCGGCTGCTTCTTCATCGGCGCGACGCCCAAGGGACCGCCGTTCGGGATCGACCGCGATGCGCTCGATGCCTTGCTCGGCCCGTATTTCACGCTGGAGGAAGCGCGCCCGGTCACGGATTCGCTGCCGGTGTTCGAAGGGCGCGAGCTATGGCTGAGCTGGCGCCGCCGCTCGGGGAGCTGAGCGGGCTTTCGGATATAATTCAAGGTTTTGCAAGACGTTTCTAGTTTCCGCGGGAAAAGATCATGCCGATTTACGCCTATCGTTGCGATGCATGCGGTTTCGCCAAGGACGTGCTCCAGAAGATGAGCGACGCGCCGCTGTCCGTTTGCCCGGAGTGCGGCAAGGATGCCTTTCGCAAGCAGGTCACCGCAGCCGGGTTCCAGTTGAAGGGCTCGGGCTGGTACGTGACCGACTTCCGGGGCGGTTCGGGCGGCACCAGCGCCGCCGCCGCCAGCACG
>NZ_VWWC01000298.1:0-4158 GCF_011753175.1 Burkholderia sp. Cy-637
GCGGCGACTACCGCGACCGGCCCGACGGCGATCGGCTCGACAAATCGGGCGGCGGCCACGGCGCGCCGTCCCATGCGCGCTACGACCCGCGCTTCGCGCCACCCGCGCGCGGCGGCCAGCGCGCCGCGCCGCGCATTCGTGGGCCGAAGGGCTACACGCGCTCCGACGAGCGGATTCGCGAGGATGTCTGCGAGCGCTTGGCCTATGCCTTCGACCTCGACGTCAGCGAGGTCAGCGTGGCGGTGCGGGAGGCTTGCGTGCGGCTCGAGGGCAGCGTGCCCGAGCGCTGGATGAAGCACGAGATCGAGGACCTGGCCGCCAGTTGCGTGTGGGTGCGCGACGTCGACAACCAAGTACGGGTGTCGCGCGATGCCTCGCGCGACGAACTGCCGAGGCCGCTGCCGCGCGCCGACGCGCTCTCGCATCCGGCCGCGCATCCTGGCTCGCCCGACCCGGCCGCGCATCCTTCCGGCGCGATCGGCCCGGCGGGGCCGGCCGGACCCGGGGCAACGACAGGCGCCGGACCCGATGGCCGTCGCCACTGAATCGCCTTCGTCGTGACGACGCACGCGCGGCGAGAGTGGCGCGGCAGCACCCGGCGCCCGCCCTCAGCGCCGCGCGCTGTCGTCGAGCTCGTTCTGCAGGCCGTGGTCGCGCATCAGCGCGAGCCGGTTGTAGAGCGTCTTCAGGCTGATGCCGAGCGCCTTCGCGGTGCGCGGCTTGTCGCCCTCGAAGTGGCGCAGCGAGGCGACGATGAAGCGCTGCTGCGCATGCGCGAGCGTCGCGCCCAGCGGCAGCGACATCACGTTGTCGCGCACGTCGGCGCGCGGCGGCAACTGGCGCGGCAGGTCGAGGTCGATGTCGTGGTCGGCCAGGATGAAGGCGCGCTCGATGGTGTTGCGCAGCTCGCGCACGTTGCCGGGCCAGGGATAGGCGCGCAGCGTCTTCAGCGCCTGCGCCGAAAGCTGCTTGTCGCTGCCGTGCTGGGCGTTGAGCGCGGCCACCAGGTCACGCGCGATCTCCTCGACGTCGCCATCGCGATGGCGCAGCGCCGGCACGTGCAGCGCGAAGGCGGCGAGCCGGTAGAACAGGTCCTCGCGCAGCCGTCCGTCACGGATCGCGTCGACCGGATTGTGATGGGTCGCGGCGACGATCCGCACGTCCAGCGCGATGGTCTCGGTGCCGCCGACCCGCATGATGGTGTTCGACTCGAGCGCGCGCAGCAGCTTGACCTGCATCTCGCGCGGCATCTCGGCGATCTCGTCGAGGAAGATGGTGCCGCCGCGCGCGGCCTCGAAGAAGCCGGTGTGCTGGGCGGCCGCGCCGGTGAAGCTGCCTTTCTCATGGCCGAACAGCTGGGATTCGGCGATGTCGGCGGGAATCGCGCCGCAGTTGACGGCCACGAACGGGCCGCCCGCGCGCGTGCTGGCATCGTGCACGAGCCGCGCGGTGATGTCCTTGCCGGCACCGCTTTCGCCGACGATCAGGACGCTGGCGCGGGTCGCGGCCACTTTCTCGATCTTCGAGAGCAGCGCCTGGATGCGCGGCGACGAACCGGCCAGCCGCCGGCCGTCGCTGGATGTTTTCGACATGAATGATGGATCTCGGGTGGAACAGCGTGCCTCTTCGTACTCCCTACACGGTCACCGCGCAGCGTGTAATTTTTATAAGCGCAAGCGTAGCCGAATCCAGCGCCGCTGCATGAATTGAAAATTCCAATTTGCCTACGGGGTACGGATAGAAAAAACCGATAATGCCGGGCGGCGCAGGCGACTCCTCTATACTCCCCGCATGCTTGGCCGGTGCGACTACTCGGAACGCCGCTCCGGCTGCCGCGATTCGGGGCATCCTTACCGGGCGCGAGCCTCGTCGGTCAGCATTGCCGATCCTTACCCGCGATCCACGCAATGTTGCCGCGTGCGATCGCCTCACGGTCTCGACCGCGGCCGCGCCGCGATCGGCCGATCCGCACGTTGCCATGCAGGGGGCCTCGCCTCCGGGCACGTGTCTTGCGACGGAGCATCAATGCCCTACATTCTGGTCGTCGAAGACGACGCCGACACCCGTGACATGCTGGCCGCGCTGGCGCACACGCAGCAACTGAGCTGCGATACCGCCGCGACCCTGGCCCAGGCGCGCACGCTGATCGCCGCCCACACGCCCGATCTGGTGCTCTGCGACCTGGTGCTGCCCGACGGCAACGGCATGGACCTGTTCGACGAATTGCCCAAGGGCGTGCACTGCGAGATGGTGCTGACCACCGGCCACGCGAGCCTGGAGACCGCGATCGACGCCCTGCGGCGCGGCGCGACCGACTACCTGGTCAAGCCGCTCAACATGCAGCGCCTGAACAGCATCTTCGCGCGCGTGCCGCGCACCAGCGTGCTGCACGAGGAGATCGCCTCGCTGCGCAGCGAGCTCAAGCGGCTGGGCCGCTTCGGCCGCATGCTGGGCAGCTCGCCGCCGATGCAGACCATGTACGACGCGATCAGCCGGGTGGCCGGCACCGAGGCCTCGGTGCTGCTGATGGGCGAGTCGGGCACCGGCAAGGAGCTGGCCGCGCAGACCATCCACGACCTGAGCCTGCGCCGCAAGGGCCCGTTCCTGGCCATCAACTGCGGGGCGATCGCCGCGAACCTGGTGGAGAGCGAGATGTTCGGCCACGACCGCGGCAGCTTCACGGGCGCGGACCGCCAGCACAAGGGCTTCTTCGAGCGCGCCGACGGCGGCACGCTGTTCCTCGACGAAATCACCGAGATGCCGGTCGAATCGCAGGTCAAGCTGCTGCGCGTGCTCGAGACCGGGCGCCTGACGCGGCTCGGCTCGGCGCGCGAGATCGACGTGGACGTGCGCATCGTGGCGGCCACCAACCTCGATCCCGAGGCGGCCATGGCCAACGGCAAGCTGCGCCCCGATCTCTACCACCGCATCAACGTGTTCCCGATCACGCTGCCGCCGCTGCGCGAGCGCGGCGACGACATCCCGATGCTGGCCGCCGCCTTCCTCACCCGGCTCAACGAGGAGAGCGGGCGCAACATGCGCTTCGCGCCGGCCGCGCTGGCGGCGCTGGCCGGCTACGAATGGCCGGGCAACGTGCGCGAGCTGCGCAACTTCGTGCAGCGCGCCAGCATCTTCAACGACGGCGAGCTGATCGACACGCTGCCGCCGCCGATCATGGCGGAAGTCTCGGGCGAGGCGGTGGCGGCCGACGACACCGTGTCGGTGCCGTTCGGCACCACGCTGGAGGAGGTCGACCGGCGCGTGATCCTCGGCACCCTGGCGCAATGCGGCGGGGTCAAGACGCACGCGGCCGAGGTGCTCGACATCAGCCTCAAGACGATCTACAACCGCCTCGCGCAGATCGAGGGCGGCGAGAAAGCCGACAAGGCGGACAAGAGCGACAAGGCGGCCGACAGGCCGGCCGACCAACTCGCGGACAAGACGGACAAGACGGCATCGTGAGGCGCGGCGCGGGCCTCGTGCCCGCGCCCGACGATGCCATGCCAGGGAGGGCGGGCCGCTGCGGCGGCCGGCGTGCAGCGCCCGGTCGGCAGGCAGCCGGCCAGGGCGGGAGTCGATCGGATGACCCAACTCGAATCAGGCTGGATGCGTAACGGCGTGATCATCGCCGCGCTGGTGGCGATGCCGACCGTGCTGCAGTCGCTGCTGGTCCATTACGGCGGCGCGAACATGCCGCTCCTGCTCTACTACCCGTTCATCGCGGGGGTGGCCTGGACCGCGTCGTTCGGCGCGGGGCTGGTCGCCACCCTGCTCAGCGCGCTGCTGATCTGGCTGCTGTTCCTCGGCGATCCGCTCGCCTATCCGCTCTCGCCGGCCCTGCAGGCGATGCAGGTCGGCCTGTTCCTGCTGGTGGCGGGCGTGGTCTGCGCGGTGGTGGCGGCGTTCCGCCATGCGCGCCTGACCAACGAGACGCTGCGCCGGCGCGAGGCCGCCGCGCGCCAGCACTACGAGATCACCCTGGCCTCGCTGACGCAGGGCGTGATGGTGATCGACCCGCTCGGCCGGCTCACCTACCTCAACCCGGTGGCGGTCGCGCTGACCGGGCACCAGAGCGCGAGCGCGCACGGCAAGCCCTTCCACGAGATCTTCCACGGCTACGACAGCCATGGCGCCGGCACCCGCGTGACGGCGCTCGAG
>NZ_VWWC01000299.1:0-4146 GCF_011753175.1 Burkholderia sp. Cy-637
ATGGGCAAGGGCAAGGCGAAGGAAGTGCCGGTCGCTGTCCAGAAGGCAATGGAGCAGGCTCGCCGCAACATGTTCAAGGTGCCGCTGAAGAACGGCACGCTGCAACATGAAGTGCACGGCAAGCACGTGCGCGGCGTCGGGCGCGCCGTAGTAGCGCGCGGCCAGCGCGGCCAGCGGCGCCTCGTCGCCGGGCAGCCGGCGCCAGGCCTCGGGCGGCATCGGCGGCACCGGGTAGCCGATCGGGTTGATGCCGGTCGAGAGATCGAGCCAGCGCGCGAGCGGAATGCCGTAGCGTTGCGCGGCGTCGTGCGGATTGCCGCCGTGCGTGATGGCGGGCGGATGGAGAGCGGAGTCGGTCATGGGGCGGGTCGGGCGGGGCGATCGACATCGCCCGCCGCGCGGAATCGAGGGAAGGGGATGGACATGGCGCGGGCCGGGGCCTCAGCCATGCTGGGTGGCGACCGATAGCGCGGCGCCGGCCAGCAGCAGCGCGAGCCAGAGGATCGAGGTGCGTGCCACCAGCGAGAGCGCCGCGCGCACGTGGGCGGGCGAGGCCGGCTCGCCGGCGCCGAGCGTGGGCCGCGTCTCGAGTTCGCCGTGATAGACGGCCGGGCCGCCCAGCACCACGTTGAGGCTGCCGGCGCCGGCGGCCATCACCGGCCCGGCATTGGGGCTGTCCCATTGGCGCGCCTGGCTGCGCCAGCAGCGCCAGGCGTTGGCGGTGTCGCCCAGCAGGGCGTAGCTGGCGGCCGTGAGCCGCGCCGGCACCCAGTTCAGCGCATCGTCGATGCGCGCCGCGGCCCAGCCGAAGCGCAGCAGGCGCGGCGTGCGATAGCCCCACATCGCGTCGAGCGTGTTGGCGAGCCGGAACATCAGCGCGCCGGGGCCGCCCGCGATGGCGAACCAGAACAGCGCACCGAAGATCGCGTCGTTGCCGTTCTCCAGCGCCGATTCGACCGCCGCGCGCGACAGCGCCGAGGCATCGGCCTCGCGCGTGTCGCGCGAGACGATGCGCGCGGTCAGCGTGCGCGCCTCGGCGAGATCGCCGCGAGCGAGGGCGGCGCCGATCGGCGCGATATGCTCGGCCAGGCTCTTGGCGCCGAGCGCGAACCACAGCAGGGCGACATGCACGGCGGCGGCCAGCGGCCAGGGCAGCAGGGCGAGCAGCAGCAGGGCCGCCAGCACCGGCGGCAGCACCGCCAGGCACCAGGCCGCCACGCCGATCGGCCGGCCCAGCCGGCCGTGGTTCAGGCGCGCCTCGATGGCCTGGGCCAGGCGCCCGAAGACGACCAGGGGATGGCCGCGGCGCGGTTCGCCGAAGCGCCAGTCGACCAGGAAGGCCGCGACCGCGAGGATCGCCACCGCCGGCAGCGACAGCATCAGCATGCCGGTTCTCCGGGCGCTTTCACGTGCATCGGCAGGCCCGCCACCACCAGCGTGACGTGGGTGGCCAGCGCTGCGATGCGCTGGTTGAGCCGGCCCAGTTCGTCGACGTAGCGACGCGTCTCGGCGCCGAGCGGGATCACGCCCAGGCCGATCTCGTTGCTGACTACGATCACCTGGGCCCGCGAGGCGCGCAGCGCGTCTTCCAGCGCCGCCACGCGCGCGGCGAGCGTGGCCTCGTCGACGGCCGCGCCGTCGGGCGGGCAGAGCAGGCCGGCGAGCCACAGCGTCAGGCAGTCGACCAGCACGCAGGCGGCGGGATCGTCGAGCGCGGCGATCGCCTCGGCCAGCGCCTCGGGCGCCTCGACCAGGGCCCAGTCGGCCGGGCGGCGCGCGCGATGATGGGCGATGCGGCGATCGAATTCGGCGTCGCCGACCACGCGCGCGGTGGCGACATAGGTGACGGCGCGGCCGCTCGCGGCGGCCAGCCGTTCGGCATGCGCGCTCTTGCCCGAGCGGGCGCCGCCGAGCACGAAGGTGAGGTGGTGCGAAGTCATCGCGTGATTGTAACGGCGCGCGCGATAATGCGGCCTTCCCCAGACAGCCCGATGGCCCGCACCATGACCGTTTCCGATCGCCTGCCCTCGCCGCGCGGCACGCTGATGATCCAAGGCACCACCTCCGACGCCGGCAAGAGCACCGTGGTGGCCGGGCTGTGCCGGCTGGCGCGGCGCGCGGGCGCGCGCGTGGCGCCCTTCAAGCCGCAGAACATGGCGCTCAACAGCGCGGTGACCGTCGACGGCGGCGAGATCGGCCGCGCCCAGGCGCTGCAGGCGATCGCAGCCGGCATCCCCGCGCATACCGACCTGAACCCGGTGCTGCTCAAGCCGAACAGCGATCGCGGTGCGCAGGTCATCATCCACGGCCATGCGCGCGGCAATCTCGATGCGCGGGCCTATCACGCCTACAAGCCGGTGGCCTTCGAGGCCGTGCTGCAATCCTACGAACGCTTGCGCGCCGCCTACGACGCGGTGATCGTCGAGGGCGCCGGCAGCCCGGCCGAGATCAACCTGCGCGAGGGCGACATCGCCAACATGGGTTTCGCCGAGCATGTCGACTGCCCGGTGGTGCTGGTCGCCGACATCGATCGCGGCGGTGTGTTCGCGCACCTGCTCGGCACGCTGGCCTGCCTGTCGCCGAGCGAGCGCGAGCGCGTGCGCGGCTTCGTGATCAACCGCTTCCGCGGCGATCCGGCCTTGCTGAAACCCGGCCTCGACTGGCTGGAGGCACAAACCGGCAAGCCGGTGCTCGGCGTGCTGCCCTACCTGCACGGCCTCGCGCTCGACGCCGAGGACATGCTGCCGAGCCTGGCGCGCACCGAGGCCAGCGATCGCGCGGCCGGCGTGCTGCGGGTGGTCGTGCCGGCCGTGCCGCGCATCAGCAACCACACCGACTACGACGCGCTGCGCGCGCATCCGCGCGTCGATTTCTCCTACTGGAAGAGCGGCCCGATCCCGCCCGCCGACCTGGTGATCCTGCCCGGCTCGAAGAGCGTGCAGCGCGATCTCGAATGGCTGCGCGCCAATGGCTGGGATCGCGCGATCCAGCGCCACCTGCGCTACGGGGGCAAGCTGATCGGGATCTGCGGCGGCATGCAGATGCTGGGCCGCTGGCTCGACGATCCGCAGGGTGTCGAGGGGCCGCCGGCTCGCGTGGCGGGGCTCGGCCTGCTCGACTACGACACCGAGCTGCGGCCCGAGAAGACGCTGGTCAACGCGGGCGGGCGGCTCGGCTGGGGCGAAGGCGAGGGCGCGGCCGTGAGCGGCTACGAGATCCACATGGGCGAGACGCACGGCCCGGCGCTGGCGCGGCCGGCGCTGCGACTCGACGGACCGGAAGGCGAGCGGTCCGACGGCGCCATCTCCGAGGACGGGCAGATCCTGGCCACCTACCTGCATGGCCTGTTCGACACGCCCGGCGCCTGCGCCGCGCTGCTCGAATGGGCCGGGCTGGACCGGGCCGAGGCGGTCGACTGGGCGGCGCTGCGCGAGGCCTCGATCGAGCGGCTCGCCGATACCTTCGCCGCGCATCTCGATCTGGAACGCCTATTCGGCAGCTTCGTCTGATCAATTCGTTCTTTTTGGGAAGTAATGTAATCCGATCCGGAGATTTATCGGCGAAAACGCTTCGAATAGAGTTCGCTCCATTCCCCTTCTCGATGGAGTCCGCCATGAACCCGAATCGTTCCGCCGAACTCGGCGCCACCTTGCTGCGCCTGGTGCTCGGCGTCTTGTACCTGATCCACGTCGGCCAGAAGATCTTCGTCTTCACCCTGCCGGGCACCGTGCAGTTCTTCGTCTCGATCGGCCTGCCGGGCTGGCTCGCCTATGTGACGATCGCCGTCGAGCTGGTCGGCGGTCTCGCGCTGCTGGGCGGGATTCAGGTCCGGATCGTCTCCCTGGTGCTGCTGGTGTTCATGCTCGGCGTGGTGCACACGCATTTCCCGAACGGCTTCGGCTTCGATTCGCCGCATGGCGGCTGGGAATATCCGGCCTTCTGGGCGGCCGCGCTGGCGGTGCAGGCGCTGGTCGGCGCGGGTGCCTATGCGCTCGGCGGCAACCGCGCGGCGGCCAAGGCCGGCGTGCAGCGCGCGGCCTGAGGGGCCTGAGCGGGCGGGCCAGGCGGTCGCCGCCGCTAAGTCGCCACCGCCCGTTTCCTGCCGTCGATACCCCTGCGCGCGACGCGGCCTTTTACCGGGCCGCG
>NZ_VWWC01000300.1:0-4109 GCF_011753175.1 Burkholderia sp. Cy-637
TCGAGCGCCGCGCCGGTCGCGCCGCCGCCGAGCTGGTGGGTGCGCACGTCGAGCGCGTCGGCCACCAGTTGCGCCCAGTAGGCGCTGCGCGCGCCGCCGCCGATCAGCGCCAGCGAGGCCGAGCTGGAGCCGGCCGCCACCAGCGCGTCGTGGCCGTCGGCCAGCGCCAGCGTGACGCCTTCCAGCACCGCGTAGCCGAGCCGCGCGCGGTCGGTGCCATGCGTCATGCCGTAGAACACGCCTTGCGCGTAAGGGTCGTTGTGCGGGGTGCGCTCGCCCGACAGATAGGGCAGGAAGATCGGCGCCTCGGCCAGCGCGGCCGGGTCGAGCGCCTCGACCTCGGCGATCAGGGTCGGCTCGTCGGTCGAGGTCAGCTTGCAGACCCAGCGCAGGCAGCTCGCGGCGGACAGCACCACGCTCATCTGCTGCCAGCGATCGGGGATCGCGTGGCAGAACGCATGCAGGGCCGATTCGGGATAGGGCATGAAACGGTCGCCGACGATGCTCAGCACGCCCGAGGTGCCGAGCGAGACGAAGCCGTCGCCGGGCTGGGTGGCGCCGATGCCGAGCGCGCTGGTGGCGTTGTCGCCGCCGCCGCCGGCCACCACGATGCCTTCGGCCAGGCCCAGCTCGCGTGCCGCCGCGGCGCGCAAGGTGCCCGAGGGCGCGTTGCCCTCGACGATGCGCGGCATCTGCTCGCGTCGCATGCCGCCCGCCTCGAGCAGGCTGCCCGACCAGTCGCGGCGCGCCACGTCCAGCCACAGCGTGCCGGCCGCGTCCGAGGGATCGGAGACGCGGTTGCCGGTCAGCCGCAGCCGCAGGTAGTCCTTGGGCAGCAGCACGCAGTCGATCTTGCCGAACACCTCCGGCTCGTGCGTGGCGACCCAGATCAGCTTGGGCGCGGTGAAGCCCGGCATCGCCAGGTTGCCGGCCAGCCGGTGCAGCTCGGGCGCGCGGCGCGTGAGCGTCGAGCATTCCTCGTCGCTGCGCATGTCGTTCCAGAGGATCGCGGGCCGCAGCACGCGATCCTCGCGATCGAGCAGCACGGCGCCGTGCATCTGGCCCGACAGGCCGATGCCGCGCACCTGGGCGTATTCGGCCGGGTATTTGGCGCGCAGCGCCGCGAGCGCCTCGCGGGTGCCCTGCCACCAGTCCTCGGGATGTTGTTCGGCCCAGCGCGGATGCGGGCGCGACACGGTGAATGGCGTACCCGCCGTGCCGACGACCGTGCCGTCGGGGGAAAGCAGCAGCACCTTGACTTCCGAGGTGCCGAGATCGATGCCGAGATACATGATGGGCGGAAGCAGTCCGTCGTCAGAGAGTCGCTACTGTAGCCGCGCGGCGCGGGCCGTGCCAATGCCGGATGACCCGCACGGGCGGGGCGCGATGGCGCCCGGGCCCGCGCCGGGCCGGTGTTTCGGTCGCTACCTCAGCCGCTGGTCAGCGCGAGGCGAACCAGGCGTCGACGCGCGCCAGCCCCGCGCGCAGCACCCGCGCGAGCCGTTCGTCGTCGGCCAGCGAGCCCCACAGCGAGCGCTCGGCGGCCAGCGCGGCGACCGGATCGTCGGCCGCCACGATCGCGCGCGCCACGCCCGGGTCCATCACACCGTCCTGGTACTCGTAGGGCAGCAGGCCCTGCGACCAGCGTTCCAGGAAGCGCAGGAACAGGGCGGGCAGCACGGCGGTCGAGACCGGCTCGGCGCCGCGCGCGAAGCAGTCGGCCAGGGTCGGCGCGATGAAGCCGGGGATCTTCGAGAAGCCGTCGGCGGCCACGCGCTGGTTGGTGTCGAGGATGTAGGGATTGCCGAAGCGCTCCAGCACCACGTCGCGATACCGTGCCAGGTCGAGCGGGCTCGGGGTCAGCGAGGGGATCACGTCGTCGCTGACATAGTCGTGCGCGAGCTGGCGGATCGCCGCGTCGTGGGTGCCTTCGTGGATGTAGCTCAGGCCCGCCAGCGTGCCGGCCCAGGCGATGCAGCTGTGGGTGGCGTTGAGGATGCGGATCTTCGCTTCCTCGTAGGGATGCACGTCCTGCACCAGCTCCGCGCCGGCCTGCTCCCAGGCCGGGCGGCCCGCCACGAAGCGGTCCTCGATCACCCACTGGATGAAGGATTCGCCCATCACCGGGCAGGCGTCGTCCACGCCGGTGGCGGCCTTGACGCGCTCGGCCACGTCCGGCGTGGGGCGCGGCGTGATGCGGTCGACCATCGCGCTCGGGCAGGACACGTTGGCGTCGAACCAGGCCAGCAGCTCGGCCAGGCCGCGCCGCTCCAGGAACTCGCGCATGCCGGCCTCGAAGCGCGCGCCGTTGCTGCGCAGGTTGTCGCAGCTCTGCAGCGTCAGCGGCCCGGCGCCGCGCGCCTGCCGTTCGGCCAGCAGCGCGGCCAGCGCGCCGTAGATGGTGGTGCGCGCGCCCTGCAGGTCGGCGGCCAGGTCGGGGTTGCCGGCGTCGAGCCGGTTGTGTTCGTCGAGGTAGTAGCCGCCCTCGGTCACCGTGAACGACACGATCCGGCAGGCCGGATCGGCGCCGGCCTCGACCAGCGCCTTCAGGTCGATCGACCAGGGCAGCACGCGCGTGATCGAGCGGATCGTCTCGTAGGCGCGTTCGCCGCCGGGCGTGACGGTCTCGAGCGTGTAGGCGCCGTGCTGGGCGGCCAGCGCGTCCATGGTGGCGCGCATGTCGTCGCGGATGTTGGCGACCACCAGCGACCATTGGCCGGCGGTGTCGCCCGCGGCCGCGGCGGCTTGATTGACGCGATGCAGGTACCAGGCCTGATGGGCGCGGTGGAACGAACCGGCGCCGATATGCAGGATCACGGGCGCGACGGTCGGCGGAGGATTCATCCCTTGTCTCCTTGTGGCCGAAGACGGCCTCGTTAAGATCATTTGCTCGCTTTGTGAGCGAATGATCTTATTCGGGCTGGGGAAAGTCAAGGCGGATGGCGCGGATTTCGATGCTGCACTGCGTCGTGGCGCGGGCCGCGGCGGTGCCGCTCGCGCCTGCGCGCACGGCCTTGCCGAAAAAGACAGTACCGATGCGCGGGCGATGTCTCGATACTGTCGTCTGGTCCCGATTGCGAGAGAGCGCGCCGATGAGCGATACCCGATCCGATCCCGCCGCTGCCGCCATGACGGTGCGCGACGCGGTGCTCGACCTGCTGCGCCAGTTCGGCATCGACAAGGTGTTCGGCAATCCCGGCTCGACCGAGCTGCCGATGTTTCGCGATTTCCCGGCCGACCTCGACTACGTGCTCGGGCTGCAGGAGGCGGTGGTGGTCGGGATGGCCGACGGCTACGCGCAGGCGAGCGGCCGGGCGGCGCTGGTCAACCTGCATTCGGCCGCCGGGCTCGGCAACGCGATGGGCAACCTGTTCACGGCCTCTCGCAACCACACGCCGCTGATCGTCACGGCGGGGCAGCAGGCGCGCTCGCTGCTGCCGCTCGATCCCTATCTCGGCGCGCAGCGCGCGGCCGAGCTGCCGCAGCCCTATGTGAAATGGAGCGTCGAGCCGGCCCGCGCGCAGGATGTGCCCGCCGCGATCGCGCGCGCCTGGCGGATCGCGATGCAGGAGCCGCGCGGGCCGGTGTTCGTGTCGGTGCCGGTGGACGACTGGGACCAGCCGGCCGAGCCGGTGGCGCCGCGCGCGGTGAGCCAGGTGCAGGGGCCCGATCCGGAGGCGCTGGCGCGGCTCGGCGCGGCGCTGGAGGCCAGCGCGCGGCCGGCGCTGGTGGTGGGTGCCGCGCTGGCTCGCGGCGGCGCCTGGGACGAGACCGTCGCGCTGGCCGAGCGGCATCGCGCGCGCGTGTTCGCGGCGCCGGTTTCCGGGCGCTGCGAGTTCCCCGAGGACCACCGCCTGTTCGCCGGTTTCCTGCCGGCGATGCGCGAGCGCATCGTCGAGCGGCTGGCGGGGCACGACCTGGTGGTGGCGCTCGGCGCGCCCGCCTTCACCTATCACGTCGAGGGTTTCGGGCCGCACCTGCCGGACGGCGCGCGGCTGTGGCAACTGGTCGACGATCCCGGCGTGGCCGCCTGGACGCCGGTGGGCGACGCGCTGGTCGGCAACCTGCGGCTCGCGCTGGCGGGGCTGCTGAGATCGGAAGAGCACACG
>NZ_VWWC01000301.1:0-4072 GCF_011753175.1 Burkholderia sp. Cy-637
TGGCGGCGCCCGGCACCGCGGCGGCGTCGACGCGGCGCCCGCCGGGGCTGGCTGCCCGCACGACGCCGTTCGATCGACGCCGCCACTGTAGGCGGCCGTTTTCCGCAAAGCTGTTGCGAATTCATGTCAAACCATGTCGCGTCCACCCTTCCCCGCCCGGCCGGCGCCTGACATGGATTGACATCGATTGCCGACAGCTTGTCATCGGCGCCCTGGCTAGGCTTCGTCCTGGGCTCGTCATCGCGGGCTCGCCTCTCCCGTTCCCAAGGATTCCCGATGAAACAGCGTTCCCTGTTCCTGGCCGCCGCCGCCCTGTCCGCGGCCCTGCTCGCCCCGTCGGCCTTTGCCGGCGTGTTCGTCGGCGTCGGCGTGCCGGTGGTGCCGGTGGTACCGGCCGTGCCGGTCTATGTGCCGCCGCCCGTCTATGTCTCGCCGCCGGTGGTGGTGGCCGCCCCGGCGGTGCGCGTGCCGCCCCCGGTGGTGCTCGCGCCGGTGGTCGTGCCGCGCACCTACGTGGCGCCGGCCTACCCGGTGGTGAGGGTGCGCGCCGGCTACTGGCCGCACGGCGTGGTGGTGGTGCACTGAAGCCGGCCGGCGAGCCCTTGTCGATCCCAGCGAGTGGTGCTTGAGGCGGGCGCGCGATCCAGCGCGCCCGCCTTCTTTTTCAGCCCGCGCCGCCTTCGCGCGGCTCGCGACATCGACATGGGCCCGCCGGGCGGGCCCATTCGAGATCACCAGCCGGCTTCGCGGCGCACCTTGCCGAAATGACGCGACAGGTAGATGCCGAGCAGCAGCGCGCCCAGCGCCATCGCCGCGCATTCGGGATTCAGGCCGAGGCTGATCGGAAAGCGCTCGAAGCGGAACAGGCCGACCGCGAGATTGAAGGCGCCCCACAGGAAATTGACCAGCGGCGAGGACCGGCCGACGCCGCGCGGGGTCGCGAACGGCGTGGGAAACGGCCGCCCCTGCAGGCCCGCCACCAGGTGCGGGATGCAGTTGCAGAGGAAGGCGCCGGCCAGGAAGGAAGTCAGCAGATGCATGGTGGAATCCATGAAACGGGAACGACGGGGGTTGGGAAAGGCAAGCCGATCGATTCGGATGCCTGATGAATCGAAACGCGCGGCGGCGCAGGTGCGCCGGATGGCCGGATCGGCGCCCGAGGGCGCGGTCCGGCTTCATGACTGGCTCAGCGCAGCGTCACGGGCAGGCTGCGCAGGCCGCGGAAGGAGATGGTGGCGGTGCGCTCGGCATCCTGCTCGTGCACCTCGAAATCGGGAAAACGCTCGGCCAGGGCACCGAACACGATCTGCGCCTCGATGCGGGCCAGCACCGCGCCCAGGCAGGTATGGATGCCATGGCCGAACGACATCATGCGGGTGCCGGTGCGGCCGATGTCGAGCCGGTCCGGCTCGGCGTATTGGCGCTCGTCGCGGTTGGCGGCGCCGAGCAGCAGGTGCACGTACTGGCCCTTGGGGATCGTCATGCCGTCCAGCTCGACGTCCTCGCGCGCCTCGCGCCCGGTCACCTGCACCGGCGCATCGAAGCGCAGCAGCTCGCTGACCAGCGCCGGCGCCAGCGAGGGCTCGGCCACGAAGCGCCGCCATTGCTCGCGCTCGCCGGCCAGCGCGAGCAGGCCGTTGCCGAGCAGGTGCGTGGTGGTGGCATGGCCCGCCGCCAGCAGCAGGATCAGGTTCGAGATCAGCTCGCCCTCGTCGAGCCGGTCGCCGGCCTCCTCGGCCGCCACCAGGTCGCTGAGCATGTCGTCCTCGGGCACCGCGCGGCGCGCCGCGATCAGCTCGGCGAAATACTGGCGGAATTCGGCGATGCCGCGCTGCGCCTGCCCGACTTCCTCCACCGTCAACGGCCGGCCGCTGATGATGCTGCCGAAGGCCAGCGACCAGGCATGCAGCCGCTCGCGTTCCCCGGTCGGCACGCCGAGCACCAGCGCGATCGCCATCACCGGCAGCGGCACCGCGAACTCGCCGATGAAATCGGCGCGGCGGCCCGCGCAGGCGTCGAGCAACTGCTGCGTCAGCGCCTCGATGCGCGGCCGGAACGCGTCGAGCCGGCGCGGCGTGAAGGCCTTCGCGAACAGCTTGCGCAGGCGCGTGTGGTCGGGCGGATCGAGAAACAGCATCTGCTCGCCGAGCGTCCTGCCGATCTCGCGTTCGATGGGATTGTCGCTTTCGCTCATGCCGAGCCGCGCCGCCGAGAAGGCGGGATTCTCGAGCACCGCGGCCACCTCGGCATGGCGCGCGACCAGCAGGCTGCCGACCTTGGGATCGCGGCAGATCGGCCGCGCATCGCGCAGGCGGCGATACCAGGGATAGGGATCGGCGCGCTGCGCCGGCTCCATCAACTGGTACATCGAGAACGGGGACATCTCGGAATCGCGCATCGCGCCTCCTGGATCAAGGGGAACGGGCCGGATCGGCGGATCGGGCCGGTGAATCGTGAATGGCGCTTCAGGCCGCGCCGCCTGGCGATCGCGCGGCCGGAGCGCGCCTCGCATAGGGCTCCAGCATGCGCAGGAAGGCCTCGACCATCCACTCGAAGCTCTCGTCGCGGCTGACCGGGTTGTTCAGCGCGCCGCTCGCCTCCAGCGAGACGAAGCCGTGCACCAGGCTGCGCAGGCAGCGGAACACGTGCACCCGCTGCGGGCCCTCGAAGGCGTAATCGTGCAGCGAGGCCGTCAGCGTCTGCACCAGGCGTTCGACCGCCTCGCGCCGCTCCGGATCCTCGCGGTCGGTGGTGGCCAGCATGGCCGAGTAGACGCCGGGATTGTTACGCGCGAACTGGCGATAGCCGTTCAGCAGCGCGCGGATCGCCTCCGGCCCCGACTTGCCGGCGGTGAGCCGCGCCACGCCCTGCTCGAGTTCGCGCAGGCCATGCAGCGCGAGCAGGCGGCGCACCGCGCCGAGCCCGTCGACATGCGTGTAGAGCGAGGGCGGCCGGATGCCGAGCGCGGCGGCCAGTTCGCCGATCGAGAGCGACTCGAGGCCATCACGGTTGGCCAGCGAGACAGCTTCGGTGCGGATGCGGTCGAGATCGACTTTCATGGAGACGGGAAGGCAGGATCCGAATTAGTTTTGCATTTTGCCTAATTCGATTAGGATCTGTCAACGCACGATGCCGGGTTCGATCCAGGGCGTCCCGTCCCCGGTTTCTCGACTCCTCGACTCGATCCCCATGTTCCGTTCCCTGCGCATCCCCAACTACCGACGCTGGGCCGGCGGCGCCCTGGTGTCGAACATCGGCACCTGGATGCAGCGCACCGCGCAGGACTGGCTGGTGCTGACCGGGCTCAGCCACCACAGCGCCCGCGCGGTCGGCATCGTGATGGCCCTGCAGTTCGCGCCGCAGATCCTGCTGATCGCGCTGAGCGGCTTCGCCGCCGACCGCCTCGACCGGCGCCGGCTGCTGTTCCTCACCCAGGGCCTGCTCGGCGTGCTCGCGCTGGCGCTGGGCCTGCTCACGCTGGGCGGCGCGGTGCGTCTGTGGCAGGTCTATGGCTTCGCCTTCGCGCTGGGCTGCGTCACCGCCTTCGACACGCCGGCGCGGCAGGCCTTCGTCGCCGAGCTGGTGGGCGAGGCGGACCTAGCCAACGCGGTCGCGCTGAATTCCACCTCCTTCAACCTGGGGCGCCTGATCGGCCCGGCGCTGGCGGGGCTGCTGATCTCGGCGATCGGCTCGGGCTGGGTGTTCCTGATCAACGCCGCCTCGTTCGCGGCCGTGATCCTGGCGATGACGCGGCTGCGCAGCGCCGAGCTGCATCGCCGCGACCGCGCCTCGCGCAGGCGCGGCGCGCTGGTGGAGGGCCTTCGCTACGTCTGGCGGCGGCGCGACCTGCGCTGCGTGCTGTTCATGCTGTTCCTGATCGGCCCCTTCGGCCTGCACTTCCCGATGGTCATCGCGCTGTGGGCCGTATCGGTGTTCCAGGGCGAAGCGAGGACGCCGTCTATCACGGCCGCTTCAACTTCGGCATGCCGTTCTACCTGGTCACCTTCCTGCTGAACGGCGCGGTGGGCATCTATCTGGTCAGCACCACGCCGGGGCTCGGCACCTTGTCGGA
>NZ_VWWC01000302.1:0-3966 GCF_011753175.1 Burkholderia sp. Cy-637
GACGCCTGCCACGGCGACCCCGTCTGCCGCGGCAGCACCGCCGGCAGGCGCCGACGCGAGCGCGTCCGGCGGCGGTCCCGCCCCCGGCGCTGCAGGGCTCGGCAACAATGCCGGCGGCGTGCCGCAAGCGGCCGCCAGCAACGGCGTGAGCCCCGATTCGGTGAAGGTGGTGAACACCGGCACCGGCAACGACAAGACCTTCAACGTCACCAACGACACGAATCGCCCCGAGTCCTTCACCTATTCGGTGCAGGGGCAGAACAAGGGGACCATCACGCTGCAGCCGGGGCAGACGGGGACCTTCGTGGCCGGCTCGGGCGATATCGGCGTGCGGATCTCGCCGTCGGACGCGAGCGGCAACACGCATCCCGACGAGGTGCTGTACGAGGACGGCGGCGCCGACAACGGCCAGCCCGGCGGTGCCGGCAATCCCGATATCAGCAAGGTGGACGGCAACAAGGATTTCGGCGGCAACGCGACCAACATGACGGTCACGCTGTCGGACGGCAAGAGCGCCGGCGACGGCGATGCGATCCACGCCTATGCGTATTCGACCGACGATGCCGCCTCGATGGGCTTGGCGGGCGACCCCAGCAAGACCGCGAACATCGTGCTGTCCGACGCGTCCTGACGGCAGCCGACGCCGGCGCACCGGCCGGCCGCGTTTCTCGACCCCGCCGGCGTGCCCGGCGGGGTTTTCTTTTTCCGGCCTGGCGCTTCGATCCGGGCCGCGACGCGCGAGGCGGCTCGACGGTGGCCGCGCGGTGCCCTCGTCGACGGTTTGGCCGATGGCGCTCCGATCCGCATGCTGCGGTCGAACCCGGGCGCGGCGGGCATGCATCTGGCTAGGGCATGATGAGCGTGTCCGAAACCGTCGCGTCCGCGCTGCCCACCCAGGCGGTGCGACGGCGCCGGCGCACCGGGCCCGTGAACCGCAAGCGGCAGCACCGCCGGACGGCGCCTCCGGCCCATGCCTGGGCCCGTTGCGCCCGATTCGCGCCTGCCGTCCCCGCAACCCGACGAAGGGAGTGGCGTGGATTCATCCTCCGACCTGATCGTCGCCCGCCCCGAGGGCCTGTACTGCCCGGCCGGCGATTTTTACATCGACCCCTGGCGCCCGGTCGAGCGCGCCGTGATCACGCATGCGCATGCCGACCACGCGCGCCCCGGGCATGGCCGATATCTCGCCGCCCGGCCCGGTGTCGGCGTGCTGCGCTCGCGGCTGCCGCAGGCTCAGGTGCAGGCCCTGCCGTATGGCGAAGCGATCGCGCTCGGCGATGCACGCGTGTCGCTGCATCCCGCCGGCCATGTGCTGGGCTCGGCGCAGGTGCGCGTCGAGCATGCCGGCCGGGTCTGGGTCGCTTCGGGCGACTACAAGCTGGAGCCGGATCCGACCTGCGCGCCGTTCGAGCCGGTGCGCTGCGACACCTTCATCACCGAGTCCACCTTCGGCCTGCCGATCTATCGCTGGGAGCCGACCGCGACGATCCTCGCCGGCATCGACGCGTGGTGGCGCCACAACGCGGCCGAAGGCCGGGCCTCGGTGCTGTTCTGCTATGCGTTCGGCAAGGCGCAGCGCGTGCTGGCCGGCATCGATCGCGGCATTGGCCCGATCTTCTGCCACGGCGCGGTCGAGCCGCTCAATCGCGCGTACCGGGAGGCGGGCGTCGACCTGCCCGACACGCGCCTGGTCGCCGAGGTGCCCGCGCGCGACAAGGCCGCGTTTCGCGGCGCGCTGATCATCGCGCCGCCTTCCGCGCAGGGCAGCGCCTGGATGCGCCGTTTCGGCGACTACAGCGATGCCTTCGCCTCCGGCTGGATGTGCTTGCGCGGCACGCGACGCCGGCGCGGCGTCGATCGCGGCTTCGTGCTCTCGGATCACGCGGATTGGCCGGGGCTGCTGCAGGCGATCGACGCGACGGGCGCCGCTCGCGTGATCGTCACGCATGGACAGGTCGAGCCGATGGTGCGCTGGCTCAATGAACACGGCAAGCAGGCGGGCGCGTTCGCGACCGAGTACGGCGACGAGGCCGATGAAGGCGTACCCGCGTCGGAGGCGGCGTCGGATGCCGCGCCGAGCGCGGCGGTGGGCGCGGCATCCGATACGTCGCCCTCGCGGCGGACGCCGCCGTCGGCCCCGGACGCCGGCGAGCACGAGAGCGCGGAGCCCCGGCGATGAAACGATTCGCGGCCCTGTATGCGGCGCTCGATGCGACCACCTCGACCCAGGTGAAGCTCGAGGCGCTGGTCGCCTATTTCTCGGCGGCCGAACCCGAGGACGCCGCCTGGGCCTCGTATTTCCTCGCCGGCGGCAAGCCGCGCCAGTCGGTGCCGACCCGCCTGCTCGCGCAATGCGCGCGCGATCGCGCCGGGCTGCCCGACTGGCTGTTCGAGGAGTCGTACCAGGCGGTCGGCGACCTGGCCGAGACCATCGCGCACGTGCTGCCGCCCGCCACGCGCGCCTCGTCATTGGGCCTGGCGCAATGGATCGAGACGCGCGTGCTGACGCTGCGCGGCAGCGAGCCCGAGGTCCTGCGCGAGCGCCTGGTCGGCTACTGGGACGAGCTGGACTGGAGCGAGCGTTTCCTGCTGACCAAGCTGATCGGCGGCGGATTTCGCGTCGGCGTGTCGCGTCAACTGGTGGTGCGCGCGCTGGCGGCCATCGCGGGCGTCGATCACAAGCGCATCGCGCAGCGCATGGTCGGCTGGACCGATTCCCGCCAGGCGCCCGATGCCGCGCGCTATCTGCGGCTGATCGCGGCCGAGCCGCAGGGCGATGCCGGCGCCGTCACTGCCGCCACCGCCGCCATGCACGAGAGCGATCTCGGGCTGCCCTATCCGTTCTTCCTGGCGCATCCGTTGCAGGCCGATCCGGCCACGCTCGGCCCGATCGGCGACTGGCTGGTGGAATGGAAATGGGATGGCATTCGCGCGCAACTGGTGAAGCGCGCCGGGCGCGTGTGGATCTGGTCGCGCGGCGAGGACCTGCTGACCGAGCGCTTTCCGGAGCTGGCGGCGCTCGGCGAGGCCTTGCCCGACGGCACCGTGGTCGACGGCGAAATCCTTGCCTGGGAGCCGGGAGCCGACACGCCGCTGCCGTTCGCGAGGCTGCAGCCGCGCATCACGCGCAAGTCGCTCAGCAAGCGCGTGCTCGCCGATTCGCCGGCCGCGCTGCGCGCCTACGACCTGCTCGAGGAGGGCGGCCGCGACCTGCGCACCGAACCGCTCGCGCGGCGTCGCGCGCGGCTGGAAGCGCTGGCCGAAGCCTTGCCGGCCGGCGAGGCGCTGCGCGTCTCGCCATTGGTCGAGGCGGCGGACTGGCCGGCGCTGGCGGCGCTGCGCGAGCAGAGCCGCGCGCGCGGCGTCGAGGGACTGATGCTGAAGCAGCGCGCCTCGATGTACGGCGTCGGGCGCACCAAGGCCGCCGGTACCTGGTGGAAGTGGAAGATCGATCCCTACGCGATCGACGCGGTGCTGTTGTACGCGCAGCGCGGCCATGGCCGGCGCGCGAGCCTGTACACGGACTTCACCTTCGCGGTGTGGGACGAGGTGGACGGCGTGCGCACCCTGGTGCCGTTCGCCAAGGCGTATTCGGGGCTGACCGACGAGGAGATGCGCCAGGTCGACGCCATCGTGCGGCGTACCACGATCGAGAAGTTCGGCCCGGTGCGCAGCGTGACGCCGAGCCTGGTGTTCGAGATCGGTTTCGAGGGCATCCAGGCCAGCCCGCGGCACAAATCGGGAATCGCGGTGCGTTTCCCGCGCATGCTGCGCTGGCGCACCGACAAATCGATCGAGGACGCGGACACGCTGGCGATGCTGAAGGGCTTCCTGGACGAGGCGCCGGCATGAGCGCGGCGCGGCCGGCGGCGCGACGGCGCGATCGGCGCGAGGCAGGGGCGCTCGACGATGGTGTCGACGCCGATCCCGCCGGCGGCCCGGCAGGCCGCGTAGATCGGAAGAGCG
>NZ_VWWC01000029.1:0-58201 GCF_011753175.1 Burkholderia sp. Cy-637
TTGCGCATCGCCCGGGGCGGGCTCGCCGCGCGGCGGCGTGCCCTGCTGCGTGGTGCCGATCAGGTGGCGGATCGCGACCGCGTCGAGCGCGTCGTCGATCGATTCGAGCAGCGCCGGCGAGGCCGGCTGGCGCGCATTGGATTCGGCGCAGGCGGTGTAGTGCGCGGTTACGCCGGCCAGCACGCGGTCGATCGCCTCGGGCACGTCGCCGTCGAGGCGGCGCAGCGAGCGGTGCAGGTCGAGCGCGTTGAGCGCGACGCGCAGGTCGCGGAAGGTCTCGATCGAGGGATGGCGGTGATCGTCGGACGCGGACAGGCGCGGCAGCAGTTGCGTGACGCGGTCGAGCATGCGCGAGGCATGGTTGCGCTGGTCGGCGATCGGCTGGCGCGAGGCGGACTTGGCGACGTCCTCCCAGCTCGAGCGCAGCAGCCGGCGCGCCGCCAGCTCGGCGCCGAACGGGCGCGTGGCGCGGGTCCAGACGAAGGCATAGAGCAGCCCGGCGACACCGGCGATATTGCTGTTGAGGAACACCAGGAAGTCGGCCGAGTAGGCGTCCTGGATGCTGATGAAGGTGGCGGTGTTGACGGCCACCAGCATCGTCACGAGATTGAACTGCGGGCGCGGGATCAGCGTGCCGATCAGGATGAAGGGCCCGGCGAAGATCAGCACCAGCATCACGAAATCGTGAACGTGCGGCAGCACCACGAACAGGTAGAGCCCCGCGAACACCACGCTCGCGCAGGTCGCCAGGAAGAAGCGGAACACCTGCGGCGCGGGCTCGTCGAGCGCGGCGAAGAAGCAGCAGGCCACCGCCGCCAGCGTGACCGCCCCGGCGCCGTCGTTCCAGCCCGAGGAGATCCACAGCCAGCAGGCGAACACGATCGCGCCGCCCGCGGTCAGCGTGGAGAACAGCATCATGCCGCGATCGTAGAAGCGCTCGGTGCCGCCCAGCCGCCAATGGCGGTAGCGCGGCTGCCAGACGCCGGCCTCGTTGCCGATCAGGGCGCGCAGCGAGCGGCAGTCCTGCCACACGTCGACCACCTGGCGCAGCCGCCACAGCGCGTTCGACAGCAGCGCGCCGTCCCAGCTCACCATCGCGTCGCCGGTCGGCTGCAGCGCGGCGATGCGCTCGCGCAGCCGGTCCGCCACCGGGTCGGCGATCGCGCCCGTGGCATCGGCCGGCGCCGGCAGCGGCGCGTCGAACCAGCGCGCCGCGTCGGCCAGCAGCGATTCCAGCTCGGCCGGTAGTTTCTCGAGCTCGCGCATCAGCGCGACCAGCGGATCGGCGAGCGCCGACATCAGCGGCATGAACAGTTGCATGCGGCCGTGCAGGGCCTCGGCGCGGGCCAGCACGCGCGGATGGGCGTGATCGTAGCCGAGCTGGCTGAGCAGGAATTCCAGCGCGTTGAGGGTGGCGGCAAGGCGCTGCCGGCAGGCCGACAGCGCCTTGCCGGCCAGGTGGCCCGAGAGCGTCTCGCGGCCGTAGAAGGCGGCGTCGCGGAACCAGCCGTCGGCGCGCTCGATCAGGGTCGGCGCGAGCCGGTTCGGCAGGATCGCGCTGCCCACCACGCTGGCGCAGACGATCCCCAGGATGATCTCCTCGGTGCGCGCGATCGCCACGTCGAACACCGTGGTCGGATCGGTGACGGTGGGCAGCGCGATCAGCGGCATGGTGTAGCCGGCCAGCAGGAACACGTAGCTGCGCGCGGTGCGGTCCGACATCGCCAGGTAGAGCAGGGTGCCGGTCCACAGCGCCACGATCACGCTGAACAGGAAGGGCGTCTCGACGAAGGGCGGCACCAGCAGGATCGCGGCCGAGGCGCCGAGCGCGGTGCCCAGCGCGCGGTAGAGCGCCTTCGAGCGGGTCGCGCCGACGAAGGGATTCGAGACGATGTAGACGCTGGCCATCGCCCAGTAGGGGCGCGGCAACTGGAAATAGAGGCCGAGGTAGAGCGCCAGCATCGAGGCGGCGAAGGTCTTGCCCGAGAACAGCCAGTCGCGCAGGCTCGGATAGGTCATGGCGCGCCCCGATCGCCGGCATCGCCCGAGTCGTTGAAGGCGTTCAGGACTCGCAGCGTGGCCTCGAGATCGGCGCGACTGACCGACTTCAGCACGCGCGCACGCAGCACGCGCAGGTCTTCCTCCATCTTCGCCGTGACGGCGCGGCCCTCGTCGGTGAGCGTGACGGTCTTGGCGCGGCGATCGGCCGGGTCCTCGTCGCGGCGCGCCAGGCCCGCCGCGCAGAGCTGGTCGAGCAGCCGCACCAGCGAGGGCCCCTCGATGCCGACGTGCTCGGCGAGCGTGACCTGGCGGACCGCCTCGCCGAGCCGGCCGGCGATCAGGAGCGGCGTGGCGCAGGCCTCGGACACGTTGTAGGCGGTGAGCAGCGAGTCGCTGGTCCGGCGCCACTTGCGGGCGGCGGTGACCAGGGTGCTGCTGACGGCCAGGCGCAGGGCATGGAGATTCGACATCCGGCGGATGATATCGGAATTCCATTCGATAGCAAACTATCGGTTTGAGGTAAACGCTTTACGAGTCGGTCAGGGGGAGGGCACGGGCGGCGCCTGCCGATGCGATCGATGCAGCCGGCAGCGTAGCGCGCGCTCGATGTCATGCCGATGTCGTCCGCCGCCGCGAGCATGAGGCGATTCGATTGCTTCCCGGGCGCGACGCGGCACGTTTCATGCTGCGCCGCATGATCCGGGCGGTGGCGGCGCGCCCACCATCCAGGCCGGCGGCCGGGCCGGCGAGGGCGGCGCTTCATGCTGCGGCGCATTCGAGCCGCGCCTCGACTTTCGAATCGGGTCGGATGTGCTTAAATTTCGAGATTGCAGCCGGCCCGCGCCCCGAGCGGGCCGGATTTCCTTCAGCCCCGAGAGCCGCGAGGAGTGCGCGTGAAGAAGCCACCGGTCGTCACCTATGTTCGTCCGCGCCAGCGTGCCCAGACGCTGGCGATCCGCCGCAACCGCAAGATGGCGCGCTCGGTGCACGCCTATGTGCGCGGCAACACGGCCCGCTATTACGAGTGGCTGGCCGACGCGAAGGTCGGCACGCTGCCCGAGGGGCCGGCGATCTGGATCTGCGGCGATTGCCATACCGGCAACCTCGGCCCGGTGGCCAACGATGCCGGGGAGATCGAGATCCAGATCCGCGATCTCGACCAGACCGTGATCGGCAATCCGGTGCACGACCTGATCCGGCTCAGCCTGTCGCTGGCCACCGCCGCGCGCAGCTCCGACCTGCCGGGCATCGTCACGGCGCGCATCATCGAGCAGGTGCACGAGGGCTACATGCACGCGCTGGCCGCCGGCAAGCGCAAGCGCGCGGCGATCCCCAAGCCCGACGTGGTGCGCATCGTGATGCGCACCGCGCTGGAGCGCACCTGGAAACACCTGGCGCGCGAGCGGCTGATGGGCGTGAAGCCGGTGCTGCCGCTCGGCAAGCGCTTCTGGCCGCTGTCGCGTGCCGAGTCGAGCGGCATCGCCTCGCTGGTCGACACGCCCGCCATCGCCGAGCTGGCCGTCGGCCTGCGCGGCAACCGGCCGGCCGAGCATGTCGAGCTGCTCGACGCCGCCTACTGGGTCAAGGGCTGCAGCTCGCTGGGGCGGCTGCGCTACGCGGTGCTGCTCGACGTCGACGGCGCCGCCAGCGAGGGCGACGATCTGTGCCTGGTCGATATCAAGGAAGGCACCACGGCGCTGGCGCCGCGCTATCGCGACAGCGAGATGCCGCGCGACAACGGCAAGCGCGTGGTGGAAGGCGCGCGCCATCTCTCGCCCTATCTCGGCAACCGCATGTGCGCGGCGACGCTGTCCGAGCGTTCGGTGATCGTGCGCGAGCTGCTGCCGGCCGACCTCAAGCTCGAGATCGGCAGCGTCGACGAGGCCGAGGCGCTGCGCATCGCGCGCTACCTGGCGCACGTGGTGGGCCTCGCCCATGCGCGGCAGATGGATAGCACCACCCGCACGCGCTGGCTGGCGGAGCTGAAGCGGGGGCGCTCGAAGACCATCGACGCGCCGTTCTGGCTGTGGCGCAGCGTGATCGAATTGATGGGCAATCATGAGGTGGGCTACCTCGAACACTGCCGCCGCGTGGCGGCGCAGCGTGCCGGCAAGCGCTGAGCACGGCCGGCGGCGAAGCGGCCGAGCGGCCCGCCGGCGGCGGGACCGGACGAGGACGAGGACGAGGACGAGGACGAGGCAAGGACGAAAATCGATGAAGACCTTTCATTGCGGCAACTGCGGGCAGTTGGTGTTCTTCGAGAACGTGCGCTGCGAGCGCTGCGAGGCGCCGCTCGGCTACCTGCCCGAGGTGGGCGAGGTGGGGGCGTTCGAGATCGACGCGTCCTCGGGCCAGTGGCGCAGCCTGCATCCCTCGGTGGCCGGGCAGCTTTACCGGCCCTGCCATAACTATTCGGTCGAGAACGTCTGCAACTGGATGGTCCCGGCCGATTCGCCGGCCAGCTATTGCGAGTCCTGCGCGCTGACGGAAACCATTCCCGACCTCTCCAACCCGGACAATCGCCCGCTCTGGTATCGCACCGAGGCGGCCAAGCGGCGCCTGGTCTACACGCTGACGATGCTGGGGCTGCCGGTGGAATCGCGCCTGCTGGCGCCGGAGCGCGGCATGAGCTTCGCCTTCAAGGCGGCCACCGAGAGCGAGCCGGTGATGACGGGCCACGCCAATGGCCTGATCACGCTCAACCTGGCCGAGGCCGACGATGCCGAGCGCGAGCGCGTTCGAGCGGCCATGCACGAGCCCTATCGCACCCTGGTCGGGCATTTCCGCCACGAGATCGGCCATTACTACTTCGATCGCCTGATCGTCGGCAGCGCCTGGCAGGAAGCCTTTCGCGAACGTTTCGGCGACGAGCGCGCCGACTACCAGGCCGCGCTCGACGCGCATTACCAGAACGGCGCGCCGGCGGGCTGGGAGGACAGCTACATCAGCGAATACGCGAGCATGCATCCCTGGGAGGACTGGGCCGAAACCTGGGCGCATTACCTGCACATGGTCGACACGCTCGATACCGCGAATGCCTGCGGGCTGGTGCTCGATCCCGACGACGACAGCCTGCCGCATCTCGACGACCAGACCTCGGTCGACGAGGCCAGCTTCGGCAACCTGATGCGGCGCTGGTTTCCGCTGACCTATGCGCTGAACAGCCTGAATCGCAGCATGGGCGTGGCCGATGCCTATCCGTTCGCGCTGTCGCCGGCGGTGGTGGCCAAGCTGCGCTTCGTGCACCACGTGATCAGCGCGACGCGCGAGGCGGCGCCGGACGAGGCGAGCGGCGCGCGGGCGGCCGGCAGCGAGGAGGTACGCGACGAGGCGGCGGGAAAGCCGGGCGGATCGACCTCCTGAACGGAGTCGCCGGGCGCCGGGCGAGTCAGTCGCCGGAGCGGGGAGAGTAAAGGCGAATCAGCCGATCGAGGTTGTCATGCGCCAGCGTCGTGAGCGGCGCGAATTCATCGGACAGGAACAGCGGCGTTTGCGAGCGTAGCTGCATCAGCGCCCGAAGCCGGCCGTCACGGAACGGCGCCGAAGGCGCCGCGGGCGTTTGCCCCCATTCGAGCGCGATCTCGCGGTCGTAGGCCAGCAGGCGCTCGGGCGTCGCGGCCAGGATCGCCAGGTCGGCATCGAGGAACAGCGCGGCCGCCTGCCGGCGCGACGGATCGGCAAGCGCCGAAGCCGGCAGCCGATGCGACTTGGTGGCGAGCACCAGTTCGCAGGCGAAGCGCAGCGCGTCGGCATGCTCGCGCTGCCAGGCGGGCGGGCACAGCGCCGCCGCCGTCGCGGCCAGCCACGAGGCGCTGCGCGCTTCGTTGTCGGCGTAATCGGCAAGCGTGGTGGCGTAGACGATGTCGTGCGCCCAGGCCGCCAGCTCGATCGCCAGCCGATGTGGCGCGTCGCGGTAGGGCGCGAGCTGCTCGAACAGCTCGGCCAGGTGCGCGAGCGTGTGGTAATGGCGCTGCGGCTCGCGATAGGCCTGCTCGACCAGCGGCCAGACGGCGGCCGTGCCGAAGCAGGCCGCGCATTCCTCGCGCAGGACGCCGAGCGTGGCGTCGTCGATCATGCCCGAGCCGCCGCGCCGATCTCAGGACTCGTTGCCGGTCCCGGCCGTGCCGCGCGGGCGGCGTGCCCGCGTGGTGCCGCTGCGCGTGGCGCGGGCGCGCTTGGCAGGCGCGGCCGGTGCCGCCTCGTCGTCGGCCGCCGCTTCGCCCGTGCCGGACAACAGGTCCTCCGGCGCCGCGGTTTCGGCCGCGGCATTCGTTTCCACCGCCGCGGCCGCGGTTTTCTTCGCGGCTACCTTGCGTGCGCGAGCCGGCGTCTTCTTCGCGCGGGTCGACTTGGCGGCCGTGGCCGTGGCCGGGGCTTCGTCGGCCTGCGTCGCCGCCGGCAGGTCGTCGGCGTGATCGGCGAAGGCCGGCACCACTTCGTCCGGCATGGCCGGCGTGCTCTCGACCACCACCGGCTCGGCCGGCGCGGACGCTTCGTGGGCCGGCGCGTCCTCGATCAGCGGCATCTGCTCCGGCTTGCGCGAGCCGCGTCCCTTGCCGTGCCTGCCTTCGTCGCGCTTGTTGGCGTGGCGGCGCTCGCCGTCGTGCCGCGCTTCGCGCTTCGCCTCGGCCTGCACCGGCTGGGCGAGCGCTTCGGCCTCCGCCTCGCTTTCCTGGCGACGGCCGCCGTCCTGGTGCACGCGGCGCTCCTTCTGCTGCTTGTGCTCCTTCTGGTCGCGATGACGCGAGCCGCCGCCATGCCGCGCCGGCTGCTGCGGTGCCGCTGCCGGGGCTTCGCTGCCGCCGAGCGCCTCGTCGGCCTTCGCCGCTTCCGCGCCGAAACCCGGCTCGGCCGCCGCGCCCTGGGCCGGACGCGACACATAGGTGCCCGACTTCTCGTCGCGGCCGATCTCCAGCAGCCCGTGCGCCTGCGCCTCGTCGAGCAGGTTGCCGAAGGCGCGGAAGCCGTAGTAGGTCTCGTTGAAACCCGGCTTGCGCCGCTTGATCGCGCTCTTGAGCACCGAGGCCCAGATCTTGCCGCTGTCGCTGCGCTCGGAGGCGAGCGCGTCGAAGGTCTCGACAGCGATGGTGATCGCCTCGAGCTTGCGCGCGTCGCCGTCCTGCTTGCGCTGCTTGTCGTCTGCCGCGCGCTTGCCGCTGTCGGCGCCAGCGCGCGACTCGCGCTTGGCCTGGGCGCGCTGCAGTTCGCGGGCGAGGTCGTCGTAGAAGATGAATTCGTCGCAGTTGGCGACCAGCAGGTCCGAGGTCGAGTTCTTCACGCCCACGCCGATCACGCGCTTGGCGTTCTCGCGCAGCTTCGAGACCAGCGGCGAGAAATCCGAGTCGCCGCTGATGATCACGAAGGTATCGACATGCGATTTGGTGTAGCAAAGATCGAGCGCGTCGACCACCAGCCGGATGTCGGCCGAGTTCTTGCCCGACTGGCGCACGTGCGGGATCTCGATCAGCTCGAAGCTCGCCTCGTGCATGGCGCCCTTGAAGGTCTTGTAGCGATCCCAGTCGCAATAGGCCTTCTTGACCACGATGCTGCCCTTGAGCAGCAGTTTCTCGAGCACCGGCTTGATGTCGAATTTCTCGAACTTCGTGTCGCGCACGCCGAGCGCGATGTTTTCGAAGTCGCAAAAGAGCGCCATGTTGACGCTGTCCTGAGGCAAGGCCATGAGTTCTCCAACCGTAGGCTCGCCGAACCGGCGAGCGCTGAAATTGCGCACATGATAGCGGGCTTGGGTGGGCGATGACCGCGCGCGGGTGAAAAAGGCCGGCCGAAAGCGGCCGTCGAGCGGGGCGCGCGTCGCGCGTCGGTTGCTGCCTGCGCGTGCTCAGGCGCGCGGCTCGCGCAGCCGGCGGATCGCCTGCCAGGCGCAGCCGGCCGTGGTCGCGGCCAGGCCCGCGAAGCTCACCATCACGCCCAGCGCGAAGCCGGCCGGCATCTCGCCGCTGTCGGGCGTGTCGGGGCGCGCGAATACCGCCGCCAGCGTGCCGGCCGCGATCAGCGCGAGGCAGGCCACCCAGTAGAGCCGGCCGCGCGTGGCGCGCAGCGCGTGCCAGCCGGCCCAGCCCAGGCCGAGCAGGTAGAGCAGCGCGAGCGTGCCGAGCGCGATCAGGTCGGTGGCGGTGGCGGCTTGGGCGAAGCTGGAGGAGGCGGGCATGAGGGCAATGTCAGGCGGGACGGGAAGCGGATAAACAGCCGGCGACAAGCGGATAAACGCCGGTGGCTGGTGGACCAGCGCGGCGGACTCGCACCGCGGGCAAGCACGACAGGCAAGCGGCGCCCGGGGGAAATCGACCGCGAGCCGGCAGCCAGGCGGCGTCGAGCCCGAAGCGTGACTGTATCGGCGGCGCGGGGGCGAACGCAAGCCCGGTGCAAGCCGGGGCCGCTCTGTCTAGAATCGGGATTTTCCGCCATCGGACCTCGCCATGACCGCTGCCTCGCTCGACCCGACCGCTTTCTCCCTCGATGCCGCCTCGCTGGCCGCGCGTCTCGATGCCGTGTTCGACCAGGCGCTGCGCGAACGGCGCCTGGTCGGCGCGGTGGCGATCGTCGCGCGGCACGGCGAGATCCTGTATCGCCGCGCCCAGGGGCTGGCCGATCGCGAGGCAGGTCGGCCGATGCGCGAGGACACGCTGTTCCGGCTCGCCTCGGTGACCAAGCCGATCGTCGCGCTGGCGGTGCTGCGGCTGGTGGCGCGCGGCGAACTCGCGCTCGACGCGCCGGTCACGCGCTGGCTGCCCGAATTCCGGCCGCGGCTGGCCGACGGCAGCGAGCCGATCGTCACGATCCACCACCTGCTCACGCACACGTCGGGGCTCGGCTACTGGCTGCTCGAGGGCGCCGGCTCCGTGTACGACCGGCTCGGCATCTCGGACGGCATCGACCTGCGCGACTTCGATCTCGACGAAAACCTGCGCCGCCTCGCCTCGGCGCCGCTGGCCTTCGCGCCGGGCAGCGGCTGGCAGTACTCGCTGGCGCTCGACGTGCTCGGCGCGGTGGTCGAGCGCGCCACCGGGCAGCCGCTGGCCGCGGCGGTGGCGTCGCTGGTCGCCCAGCCGCTCGGCATGCGCGATTGCGGTTTCGTCTCGGCGGAGCCCGAGCGCTTCGCCGTGCCTTACCACGACAGCCAGCCGGAGCCGGTGCGCATGCGCGACGGCATCGAGGTGCCGCTGCCGGAAGGACACGGCGCGGCCGTGCGTTTCGCGCCCTCGCGGGTGTTCGAGCCGGGCGCCTATCCCTCGGGCGGCGCCGGCATGTACGGCTCGGCCGACGACGTCCTGCGCGCGCTCGAGGCGATCCGCGCCAATCCCGGTTTCCTGCCCGAGGCGCTGGCCGACGCGGCGCGCCGCGACCAGGCCGGCGCCGGCGCCGAGACGCGCGGCCCCGGCTGGGGCTTCGGCTACCTGAGCGCGGTGCTCGACGATCCGGCCGCGGCCGGTACCCCGCAGCACGCCGGCACGCTGCAATGGGGCGGCGTCTATGGCCATTCCTGGTTCATCGACCGCGCGCTGGGGCTCAGCGTGCTGCTGCTCACCAATACCGCCTACGAGGGCATGTCGGGCCCGCTGACGATCGCCTTGCGCGACGCCATCTACGCGCGCTGAGCGGCACGGCATGGCTGGGGCCGCCCCCAGCCTGCGCCGGCGCACGAAAAAAGGCCGGGACATCAGCCCCGGCCTTCATTGCCTTGCCGAGCCGGCTACGCCGGCCGGTCATGCCGGCTTCACAGATCGAAGAACACCGTTTCCTGCTCGCCCTGCATGCGGATGTCGAAGCGATAGACGCTCACGCCGTTCGCCGTGCTCTCGCGACGCGCGATCAAGGTCGGGCGGCGCGCCGCCGGCACCGTCTCGAGCACCGGGTCCGCCGCGTTGGCGGCCGATTCGTCGTCGAAGTAGAGGCGCGTGAAGGCATGCGTGAGCACGCCGCGCATCATCACCGTGACGTCCACATGCGGCGCGCCGGCGGCGGTGGCGGCCGGTTTGACGGTGCGCACCACGAAGCGATGCTGCGCATCGGTGCCCGTGCCGACCCGCGCGAAACCCGTGAAGCCGCTCGTCGCCGCCTCGGCGCGCGAGGCCGGGAAGCGGCCGCTCGCGTCCACCTGGGTGAATTCCAGCATGGCGTCGAGGATGGTCTTGCCGTCGCCGTCGAACACCTGGCCGATCAGCACGATCTGCTCGCCCGCCGCGTGCGGCTCGGCGATATCGGGCGAGAACAGGCTCTTCATGTCGAAGTTGTACTGCTCGGGGCAGAGGCCGTAGGCGAAGTAGGGGCCGACGGTCTGGGAAGGGGTCTGTTTCAGCGTCGTCATGATCAGCGCTCCATCGGGGTGGCGTCGCGGCCGCGCAGCACGATGTCGAATTCGTAGCCGAGCGCGTAGCCTTCCTCGGTGACGTCGAGCGTGAAGCGCGACACCAGGCGATCGCGCGCCTGTTCCGGCGTGCCCTGGAAGATCGGGTCGTATTGCAGCAGCGGGTCGCCCGGGAAGTACATCTGGGTGACCAGGCGCGAGCCGAAATAATCGCCGAACAGCGAGAAATGGATGTGGTTGGGGCGCCAGGCGTTCGGGTGGTTGCCCCAGGGATAGGCGCCGGGCTTGATGCTCAGGAAGCGGTAGCGGCCCTGGTCGTCGGTCAGGCAGCGGCCCGCGCCGAGGAAGTTCGGGTCGAGCGGCGCGTCGTGCTGGTCGGCCTTGTGGACGTAGCGGCCGGCGGCATTGGCCTGCCAGATCTCCACCAGGGTATTGCGCACCGGCTTGCCGCCCTCGTCGAGCACGCGGCCCGTGACGATGATCCGCTCGCCCAGCGGCTCGCCGTTCTTCACGGCATTGCGCGTCAGGTCGTGGTCGAGCGCGCCGAGGTCGTCGGTGCCGTAGACCGGCACGAACTGGTTGCGCAGCTTCTCCTTGAGCGGCACCAGCGGCTGCGTCGGGCCGCGCTTGATCGAGGAACGGTATTCGGGGTGCACATAGGCGGGATGCGAGGGCCAGTCGCGCGGGCTGAGGATGGAATCGTCCATCGCGGTGTCTCCTGTCTGGTATTGGCGGGGATGACGAGACTTTAGCCAAGAGCGAAAGTTATGCAAAATGACGTTTCGTCTTATCTCGTATAACCAGACGTTATGGAAAACCGTATCGCCGACGGCCGGGTCAAGTTCCGGCACCTGCAGTGTTTCCTGGCCGTGGCCCAGCTGGGCGGCGTGCAGAAGGCTGCCGAAAGCCTGTCGATCACGCAGCCGGCGGTCTCGAAGACGATTGCCGAGCTGGAGTCGCTGCTCGGCGTGAAGCTGTTCGAGCGCGGCCGGCAGGGCGCCCGGCCGACCCGCGAGGGCCAGTTGTTCCTGCCCCACGCGAGCGCCTGCGTGCTGGCGTTGCGCCAGGGCGTGGGCCTGCTGGCCGGCGAGAGCGGCGAGGCGGCCGCCACGCTCGAGATCGGCATGCTGCCGACCGTGGCCGCCTCGCTCGCGCCGGCCGTGATGAAGGCGCTGACCACCCGGCTGCCGCGCGTGATCGTGCGGATCGCGACCGATCCCAACGCGCGGCTGCTGGAGCGCCTCAAGTCGGGCGAGATCGAATGCGCGATCGGCCGGCTCTCCGAGCCCGAGCGCATGATCGGCCTGTCCTTCGAGCAGCTCTACAACGAGCCGCTGGTGGCGCTGGTGCGCGCCGGCCATCCGCTGGCCGGCCAGCCCGCGCCGGCCGGCGAACTGGGCCGCTATCCGGTGGTGGTGCCGCCTTACGGCACCCTGATCCGGCAGTCGGCCGAGCAGATGCTGGCCGCCTGCGGGGCGCCGCCGCTGGAAGCCTTCGTCGAAGTGCTGTCGGTCTCGGTGGGCCGCGCGCTGGCGCTTGAAAACGATGCCGTCTGGTTCGTACCGCGATATGCGGCCGAATACGACCTGGCCGCCCGCACCCTGGTGCGCCTGGCGTTGCCGGCCGAGGGCGCCGACGAGCTGGTGGGGCTGATCCTGCGCACCGACGCGCGCCCGTCGCCCGCCGCGCAGGCATTGATTGACGCGGTGCGCAATGTTGCGCGCGATCGTTTCGCGCGTTTCGCGACACGACGTACGGGAACCCGCAATCGACGTGGTTCCGCGGCGCCGCATCGGTGATAATGGCCGCTCGGCACACTTCACGGATACCGCTCCGCTCGGCGGTCCGCACGACAACGATGGATGACAGTACTGCCGGACGGCGCGGATGGAGAGATCCGTCGCCCCGGATGCCGCTGGGATATCTGGTGATCGCGGGCGGCGTCGCGATCGCCCTGGTGATGATGACGATCTGCGCGGCGATCCTTCGGGACAGCCGCGTGGACGCATTCGAACGCGCGCAGGACGGGGCGCGCAACACCCTGCTGATGATCGAGCGCGACGTGGCGCGCAGCCTCCATATCGACGACCTGGTCCTGCAGGGCGTCGCGGCCGGCCTGCGCGACCCGGCGCTGGCGGGCTTGCCGGTCGGCATGCGGCGGCGCCTGCTGTTCGATCGCGCGGCAGCGGCCAACGACATCGGCGGCATCTACGTGCTCGACGCGAACGGGCGCATGACGCTGTCCTCGAACGATATCGACACCGGCGACGAGCGCTTCGACGACCGCGATTTCTTCTCCGTGCAGCGCGACGATCCCGATGCCGGCCTGTTCGTCAGCAGCCCCTACGCGACGGTGCTGCACGGCGAGGATCCCAGCATCGCGCTGTCGCGGCGCCTGAACGGCCCGGACGGCAAGTTCGCCGGGGTGGTGGTGCTATCGGTGCGGCTCGAGTATTTCCGGCGCCTGTTCGCCGGGCTCACGCTGGGCCCGCACGGTGCGATCGCGCTGATCCACACCAATGGCCGCCTGATCATGCGCGCGCCCAGCGACGCCACCCTGATCGGCCGCGACCTGCGCGGCACCGGCCCCTATACGCGGATGCTCAGCGGCGGCAGCTCCTTCGTCGACACCGCCTCGATCGACGGCGTGCGCCGCAGCTACCTGTTCCAGCGCCTGCCGCGGCTGCCGGTGATCGTGCAGGTGGCGGTGGCCGAGCAGGACGTCTATGCCGAATGGCGCCGCCGCGCCTGGCGCTTCGGGATCCTGACCGGCGCCTTCGGCATCGCCTTCGTGGTGCTGAGCGCGTTCCTGGCCCATTCGCTGTGGCGCAAGTCCGAGGCCGAGGCCGCGCTGGCGCGCCTGGCCGGCACCGACAGCCTGACCGGGCTGCCGAACCGGCGCTCGCTGGATGCCTCGCTCGAGCGCGAATGGCGCCGCGCGGTGCGTGCGAGGCGGCCGCTGGCGATCCTGTTCGTCGATATCGACCACTTCAAGCGCTACAACGACGAATACGGGCACACGCTCGGCGACGAGGTGCTGGCCTCGGTATCGGCCCGCATCGCCCAGCAGGCGCTGCGCTCTCACGACGTGGTGGCGCGCTACGGCGGCGAGGAGTTCGTGGTGGTGCTGCCCGATACCGACAGCGCCGGCGCACGCACCGTGGCCGAGCGGATCCGCGATTCGGTGCGCCAGCTCGGGATCGAGCATGCCGGCGCCGAGTCGGGTTACGTGACGGTCAGCGTGGGGGTGGCGACCTGGCGCCCCGATGCCGGTTACCCGACCAACGTGGCGGTGGTGATCGACGCGGCCGACCAGGCGCTGTATCGCGCCAAGGCCAGCGGGCGCAACCGCGTGTTCGAGGCCGAGATGGCCTGAGCGGCGCGAGCGCGTCGTCTTTCTCTTCGAGGCCGGCTCCGGCCTCGTTTTCCCTTCAATGCCCCAGCGCGGTGCCGAGGCTCGTGTCGAGCCGGTGCCGCTGCTGCAGTTCCGCCAGCCGCGGCAGCGCGATGCCGAGTTCGGCCGCCGTCGCGACCGGGTCCTCGCCGTGGCGCCGCATGGCCGCGTCGAGCGCCTGCCGCTCGGCCGCCTCGAGCGTCTCGGCCAGCGTGCGGGGCGCCTGCGCGGCGTAGTCGCCGAGATCGAGATCCTCGGCCGACAGCACCGGATGCTCGGCCATCACCATCGCGCGGCGGATCCGGTTGATCAGTTCGCGCACGTTGCCGGGCCAGGCATAGCGGTACATCGCGTCGATCGCACAGGGCGAGAAGCCGCGGATCCGGCCGCCGCCGTCGGCGTCGAAGCGCTGCAGGACATGGCGTGCCAGCACCTCGATGTCGCCGCCGCGCGCGCGCAGCGGCGGCTCGTCGATGCGCAGCACGCAGAGCCGGTGGAACAGGTCGGTGCGGAAGCGTCCCTCGCGCATCGCGGCGTCCAGGTCGACATGGGTGGCCGACAGCACGCGCACGTCGACCGCGATCGACTCGCGCCCGCCGAGCCGCTCGATGCGGCCTTCCTGCAGGAAACGCAGCAGGCTCGCCTGGCTCTCGTGCGGCATGTCGCCAATCTCGTCGAGGAACAGGGTGCCCCCCTGCGCGGCCTCGATCCGGCCGATCTTGCGCTGGGTCGCGCCGGTGAAGGCGCCGCGCTCGTAGCCGAACAGCTCCGATTGCAGCAGCGCCGGCGGGATCGCGCCGCAGTTGATCGGCACGAAGGGCGCCTGGCGGCGCGCCGAGCGTTCGTGGATCGCCAGCGCGGTCAGCTCCTTGCCGGTGCCCGATTCGCCGGCGATGAACACGCTCGCGTCGGTATTGGCCACCTTGCGGATGGTGCGGAACAGCGCCTGCATCGCCTCGCAGGTGCCGACCATCTCGCCGCCGCCAGCTTGGCCGGCATCGGCCTTGCCGCCAGGGCTCGCGCCGGCCGGCCCCGCATCCTGTGCCGCGGGTTCGTCGAGCCGGGCCATGCCGTAGGCGTGGCGTGCCAGCAGGTCGAGCGTGGCGGGCGGGGCGCCCGACTTCAGGTAGTCGAAGCAGTAATGGCGCACCAGCCGCCGCACCTCGGGCCGGTCGAAACCGGCCGCCTCGGCCAGCGCGATCCAGGCGGTGGCCGGGCAGCGCAGGGCGCCGTCGAGCGCGGCCAGTTCGTCGTCCGCCAGGTCGTCGAGCGCCACGATGCCCGCCTGCGCGCGCCGAGGCGCGGGCCGGCGCGCGAACTCGGCCGGCGAGGCCGCCAGGCTGACGCTCCAGCCGTGCTGGGACAGGAAGGCGACCAGCACCGGATCGGGCCGGCGTGCCAGGTAGACCAGGGCGCGCGCGCCCTCGGCCGTCTCGGTGGCGGCGCGGCGGCGCCGGGAGAAATCGGCGGCGATGACGCCGGGAGGAACGCGGGATTCGTGCACGATGGGCTCCGGCGCGACGATCAGAACGTGTACGGGAAACGCACGCCGACCACGAAGTTCGGCGCGTCCGGCGTGAGGCCGACCGCCACCGAGGCATTCATCGTCAGGTGCTTGTTGAAGACGTGGTTGAGGCCGAAGTTCAGCGTCGACGCGGTGGTCTGGCTGCCCGGCACCTTCTGCCACGATTCGCCCGGCGCCTGGGTCTTGGTTTCCGGCTCGAAGGCGAGCGTGTAGGCGATGCTGGCCGAATCGCGCTCGGAGAAGGCCAGCGCCACGCCGCCGCCGATCTGCACGATGTCGCCGAGCTTGACCTTGGCCGGCTGCGTCTGGCCGACCACCGAGGAGATGTCGGAGAACGAGCGCGCCACGTTGTAGGTGTAGGACAGGCTGCCGAACAGCACGATCGGATCGTAGGTCTTCAGTACCGACATGCCGGCCGTGATGCTCCAGAAGCCGGTGCCGGTGGGCAGCGTGTCGGGGGCGACCAGGTTGGTGTTGTTCGGATCGATCTGGCGCAGCTTGATGCCGAACGGCGAGGTGCCGGTGGGTGCCTTCACGCGCAGGCTGCCGACCACGTCGGGCAGGTTCTGCGTCTCCTTCAGGAACTGGTAGTAGATCCCGAAGTTGACGTCGCCCAGCGCGTGCGAGGTGCCGCTCGCATCGGACAAGGTGCTGGCCGCGCCGCCCGCGCCGCCGACGATGAAGCTGCTGGTGCGGTAGACATAGGGCACGTCGACGTCGACGTTGATGCGGCTGGTCAGCCCGTAGCGCACGTCGACGTCGCTGGAGAGCTGGTGCGACTTGGTCTGGCCGAGGTTCAGGTTGCCCAGGAAGATCGCGTCGAGCGCGAGGAAGCCGGACAACTGCAGTTGCCGGCGATCGTAGTAGGTGTCGTTGATGCCCCAGTCGATCGTCAGCTTGTGGTCGAACAGCGGTGCGTGCTCGCGCTGCACCACGGCGTTCTCGGCCTCGGTGCGCACCGGCTCGGCGGCGCGGTTGTCGGTGCCGATGGTGCCCGGCGCGGGCGCGCCGGCATTGGCGCCGGCACGCGAGCCGCCGCCGCCCGAGCCTGCTCCATTCGAGCCGCTCGACGCGCCGGAGCCGCCGGCGCCGGAGGCGGGCGGTATCACCGGCACGCCGGTGGCCGTGCCGGTGCCGTCGCCCGGCGCGGGCGACAGCGGCGTCACCTGGGCGAGCGTGACGGTGCCCGCCGGCGCGTCGGACAAGCCGCGCCCGCGCTGCGCCATCTCCAGGTCGATCACCTGGGCTTCCAGCGACTGGATCTTGCGCTGCTGCGCATCGACCAGCTTCATCAGCGTGTTGAGCCGATCCTCGATCGACTGGTTCGCGAGCGATTGCGCCTCGACGCTGCTCGCGATGGCGAACAACAGCACCGCGGCCGGAATGGCCGCGAGTGCGTGACGCGGTAACGATGTGGCCTTCATGGTCTACCCCCCCGGGTATGGTTTATGTCAGGAAGCGAGTTCGGCGTGCCGCTCGCCGGGGCAATCGCCCGGCGGCAAAAGGCGCGGCACATCCCTTGTGCTGTCATCGGCGTCCGTCGCGCGGGTCTGCACGCGGGCGCCATCGTTATCGATCGTTCAGCGGCTTGCGCGCCGCCTCATTTCCTCACCGGGAAGGCGGCCTGCAGCGCCTGCAGCACGCCGGCCTGGCGCAGCGCGCCGGCCGACATCTGTTGCGTGCGCAACTGCAGTTGCAACTGGTTGGAGACGACCTGCTGGTTGCCGGTGATCTGCAGCAGCTGGGCGATCGAGCCGGCCTGGGCGGCCGCGGCCGGCGCGATGGTCTGGGTGGCGAGGCCGGCCGGCGTGTTGAGCGCGAGCGTCACGCCGTTGGCGCCGAACGAGATGGCGGCGCGGATCGAGCCGTCGGCATTGGACGCGCTGGCCGAGGGCGCGTTGCTCGCGCCGGCCAGCATGGTGAGCAGTTGGCCGTTCGAGCCGAAGTCGATCGACATGCCGTTGTTGCCGGCATTGCCGTTGCCGGCCACCTGGGTGACCTGCGAGACGCCGTTGACGCGGATCGACTGGCCGCCGCTCGCGCCGTTGCCGGCTTGGGCGCCGGAGGGGCCGGCGTTGTCGCCGCCGACCACGCTGGCCAGCGTCTGCACCTGCGCGGAGAGCTGGTTGGCGGCATTGGCGACGATGTTGAGGGTGCCCTGGGCGACCGCCAGCGCGCCGTTGGGCAACTGCCATTGCGAGAGCAGGTTGACGACCACGCCGGAGATCATCGTCGCGTCGGCGAACTTGCCGGTCTGACGAGCCAGCACGTCGTCGTCGACCGCGACGACCGGCAGCGCCGCGGCGCCCGGCTCGCCCGCGAACGGCAGCGACATGCCGGCGGGCGAGACAGCCAGGGCGGCGCTGCCGGTGAGTGCGCAGGCGGCCGCACAGGCCGCATCGCGCAGGAACGAGAGTGAGCGATTCATGATGGGTCAGAACAGGTCTGCCTTGATCAAGCCGTACTCGACGAACGGAATCGCGGCGGAGCCGGTGGACAGCGCCTGTTCGCGCAGTTTCAGCGCCAGCGATTCGTTGTTTTGCAGCAGTGGGGAATCCTCCCTGAAGGGTTTGCCGACCACCGCGAACACCAGCCCGTTCCAGGACTTCGCGAAGTCCTGCTCGAACACGATGCGGTTGCCGAGCGCGGGATCGGCGAGGAAGATGCGGCCTTCGGCGGCGCGCTTGACGATCACGAAGTGCTCGTAGCCGTCGATGTTCATCAGCACGATGACGGGGATCTGCAACTGGTAGAGCGCTTCGGTGCCGACCCGGAAGCCGCGGCCGCGCAGGCCGAGCGTCTCGACGAACTTCTTCATGTCGAGCATCGAGAAACCGTGCTTGACGACCACCTCGGGGGTGGAGAACTCCATCATCCGGGCGATCATCTCGGCCTCGGGGATATCGATCCCGTAGCCGTACTTGAGCAGGGTGGCGAGCGCGGCCGAGCCGCAACTGAAATCGAATTGCTGGTTGACGATGTCGCGATGACGCAGCTCGTACATCGAGTGCACCGGCTTGTGCAGCGGCACGCCGGCAAACGGCAGCGTTTCCACGCTGGCTTGCGCGGCGGCTGACGGCACCAGGGCCCAGCACGCGCACAAGGCGACGAGCCGTGCCGGCCAATGATCGGATACCGCTGACATGGGTGTCTCCCCCGAGACTGCCGCGCGGTGCAACGAGCGCGGCGATGCGACTGGCACGAACAGCACAAGGCGACGTCCCGCGCCGCCGTGATGGCCGATGCGGGACGTCGTGGCAGCGATCAGTGACCGCTGTTCAGTGCTGCGATGGCCAGGCCGTTGTGCTGCAGGTTGCCCGCGCCGCCGGCGATGTTCACGCCGATGTTGCCCGTGGCGCCGGTGAGGGTGTTGGCGCCGAGCATCGCGGTGCCGACGAAGCGGCCGTTGACTTGGGCGTTGGCGATCTGCGTGTTGTCGTCGGTGGCGACCATCGCGACGGTCCGGGCATGCGCCGCGTCAACCGTCGTCATCGAGCCGGCGAGGCTGTTGTTTTGCACGTTGCCGATACCCGATGCGACGTTCACGCCGACGTTGCCCGACACCTGTGCGAGCGAGCCGTCGCCGATCGAGGCGTTCAGCACGAAGTTGTCGATGCGCGCGTGGCCCGTCGACGACTGGTTGCTGAAGATCTGCGCATTGCCGAACACGTTGCCGACATCGACCGAAGCCAGCGCCACGTCGTTGCTCTGCGCGTTGTCGATGCCTTGCGCGATGTTGACGCCGAGGTTGCCCTTCACGCCGGTGGCGGCGCTGTTGCCGGTGGTGGCGGTCAGCGTGCCGGCTTGCCGGGTGTCGGTGACATAGGTCACGCTGCCGGTCGTTGCCATGTTCGTCGACTCGTAGTCGTTGTTGTACACCCAGAACGTCGAGTGCCATGCCGACGAATTCTGCCGCGCCGAAATCGACGAGTTCGACGACGATTGCGATTGGCTGGTGCTGGCGCCGGCGATCCATTGATCGCCCGAGCTGTGCGTGGTGCTGTTGGTGGTGATGTCGGCATGCTGATGCGCATTGCTCGATGCGTTGTTGTACGCGTTTCCGCCCCAGACCGCACCCGCTGCGCCGGCGATGTAGCCGCTCGAGCTTTGCGAGGTGCTGCCGCCTGCAAAGAAGCCGAACAGGACCGGCAGGAAATAGCCACTGGCCGAGGCCGACTGGCTCGAGCCCGATGCACCCGCGGCACCGCCGGCGATGAAGGCGGAGCCACCGGTATTGGCCGACTGATGCAGGCTCGCGGATTGATTGGCCGTTACGCTCTGATGGGAACTCATGCTGCTGTCCGAGCCGCCGGCGATCCAGCTGCTGCCACTGCGCGACGAGGATTGCGACGAATTGGTCCGCAGTGAAGCATTGAAGGACGAGCCCTGTCCGACGGAGTAGCCGGCGCTGCCCGTATCGCTCGTCTTCGAGGTCACGTTGTTGACCGAAGTGGTGATCGCCCCCTGCGTATAGCTCTGATACAGTGGCTCCAGCGACACATGGTTGAGCGAGACCGCCTGGTTGTTGTTGATCACGGCGCCGGCCGTGCTCGATACGCCGACCGCGCCATACAGGCCGACGAAGCCGAAGATGCCGACCGCCTCGGTGACCCCGGTGACGTTGTAGAGGAAAGCGTCTGCTGCGTGGACCGAGCCAGTGGCCGCCGATGCGAGAACCGCGGCTGCAATGACAGTGCGTTTCATGATGCGCTCCGATACAGAAGTGGCTAGTTGATAAAAAGCGTGCCCGCCGGGGGACGGAGCACAAAACTATTTGCCGTGGAGTTACCGGCGCCGGCTGTCTGGTTGACTTGTACGATTCCGCTGATATGCTTGAATGCGTCGCCGCTAATCGACACATCCCGCCTATCCCGGCCCCCCGCCGGTATTCCCAGGCCTCCAGCCTTCGGAGCCGTTTCGGACAGTTCGCTGTCCGAAACGGCCTCGATCCCAACGCCCAGCGTGCCGATGGCCATGCTGTTGCGCTGAAGATTCGCGCTGCCCGCGCTTTGATTCACCATCGCCGCACCGGACAGGTTTGAGAGGGCTCCGCCCTCGATTCGCACGCTCGTGTCGCCGGTATGCGCGGCGGCGCCGGCCGCCTGCAGCGAGGACACGCCTGCACCGGCCGCCGAGCCGATCCCGATCGCGAGCTGGTTGGCCTGGGCGTTGTCGAGCCCGGCCGTTTCGTTGATGCTCAGCACGCCGCTGATGCCGCGCGCCGCGTTGGCGCCGATCACGGCGGTGCCGGACACGTCGGGCACCGCCTGCGCCCGGGCCTGCGGCATTGCGGCCGCGACCAGCGCGCAGACCAGCATGGCGCGAGCATCGAAAACGATTCGGATGACGAAACGATCGTTCGATGCGAAGGCGCTTGAAGGGCGGCGGCTCATTTGATCGCTCCCAGTGCCGTGACCAGCGGCGAGATCGCGCCGGTGATGGTGGTCGAGATGGTGTTGCCCAGGCCGCCCAGGCCGGCGGTCGGCACCATCACGCCGGCGTTGCCGCGCCCGATCGGGCCGGCCAGGTCGGAGGTCAGCACCTGGGTGACGGCAGCCACCGTCGCGTTGGTATTGCCGACCGTGCCGGTGACGACGCCCACCGAGCCGCGCGCATTGGTCAGGTCGAGATCGGAGACCACGTTGGCCATCATCGGATCGAAGGTATTGGCCGGGAAGGTGGTGGCGCGCACCGCCACCGGATCCTGCTCGACCGGCACCGGCCGGTAGGCGATGCGCGGCGTGACCGTGCGCAGCACGATGATGTCGCCGGGGTTCTGCACCTGCTGGGCTTGCGCGCTGCCTGCCGCGCAGCTGAGCGTGGCCAGCGCGGCAAGCAGGGAGAGGGTCGAGCGGTTCATGGCGATGTCCTCGCGGCGGGCCGGATCAGCGGCGCGTCAGGGTGAGGCTGTTGCCCTGCATCGGGCGGGGCGCGTCGGCCGGCATCGGCAGCGGCGAGGGCAGGGCCGGCGGCGCGAGTTCGTCCCACAGCGTGACGTGGTTGCCGGCGCCGGCCAGCATCGTCGGCGAGGCCGAGACCATCATCGTCATGCCGGCCGCGCGGCCGCGCTGGGCGGCCAGCGTGGTCTCGTCGAGCGGCAGCTCGCGCAGGCCGGCGAACATCTCCGGCGCGGCTTCGTCGCCGATCGCGGCGGCCAGCGGAATCACCTGCGCCTGCGCGGCCGGGATCGAGGCCAGGGCGAGCAGCGCGGCGGTGAGCATCAGGCAGAGGTGGCGGTTCAGGGCAGGCATCGCGGTTCTCCGTTGTGCGAGACATTCAGCGAATAGCGTGCCAGCGGCGCGAGAGGCGCGCCGTTGCTGGGTCGATGTCGAGATGGGCGGCGCGGCGCACGGGGGTGGCGTGCGAAAACGTATCAGCGGCGTAACACGGCAGGGGCCGCGACGTCGCCGACGCGACACGAGCCGGCCCGGTTCGTGTCGCCGGCGGCTCGGACACGGCCGACAAGTCTTTCCGAATGGTTCGTAGAAGCGCCGCAGAATCCGCGCGGGTCGAGGCTTTCACGGGGAGACGACGAACCCGGGGCAAGGCTTGGCGCGGCGCCACGGGGCGCGCCTGAACGTATCAGCGAGGAAACGATTGTTAAACGCGCTGTTGCCAAATCGTAAGGAAAGGGCTGAGGAATCGGGGAAACCACGCAGGGCCGCCGAGGCGAGGCGGCGCGACGCGCGGCACGCCCGGCTTGAAAAGGCCCGGCATGAAAAAACGCGGCGGCTCGCCGATCGGCAAGCCGCCGCGCTGTCATCGGCGCGGGGATCGACAGCGGCTCAGGAAGGCCGCAGCGCCGCGTTGTGCGGCAAGCCCTTGAGCGGCGAGCGCGCGTCGGCCGGCGTGGCGGCGGGGCGCGCCATCACCGAGAAGCCGAAGGTATTCCAGCCCTCGTCGCAGGCCACGAACACCGAACCGCCGTGCATGTCGGCCACCGCCTTGACGATCGACAGGCCCAGCCCGTGGTTCTCGTTACTGTTGCTGCGCGCTTCCTCGAGCCGGTAGAAGCGCTCGAACATGTGCGCGCGCACGGCGGGATCGATCGGCGTGCCCGGGTTCGACACGGCGATCACCACCTGCTCCTCCGCGGCGCGGATCTTCACGCGGATCGTGTCGCCGGGCCGCGAATGCTGGATCGCATTGATCAGCAGATTGGTCATCGCGCGGCCGAACAGCGAGGTATCGACGCTGGCGCGCGCGTCGCCCGTCAGCTCGGCGCGCAGTTGCGCATCCTCCAGCGAGACCTCCAGGAAGTCGAGCATGCGCGACACCTCGATGGCCAGCGAGACGTCGCTGAGATTGGTGGCGCGCTCGCCGCGGTCGCTGCGCGACAGGAACAGCATGTCGTTGACGATCACGCGCAGCCGCTCGAACTCCTCGAGGTTCGACTGCAGGGTGCGCTGCATGCGCTCCACGCTGCGATCGCGCGAGCTGAGCGCCACCTGGGTCTGGCCGATCAGGATGCTGACCGGCGTGCGCAGCTCGTGCGCCACGTCGGCATTGAAGGACTCGAGCCGGTCGTAGGCGTGCTCGATGCGCTCCAGCGCGCCGTTGAACGAGCTGGCCAGGTCGTGCAGCTCGCTGGGCAGCGCATCGGTCTGCAGGCGCTGCTTGCGGTTGGCCGGGCTCAGCGCGGCGGCCTCCTTCGAGAGCCGCGCCAGCGGTTCGAGCCCGAAGCGCGTCACCGCGCGGCTCAGCAGCAGCGCGATCACGGTGGCCGCGCCGATCAGCCCGGCCAGCGTCAGCGCGATGAAGCGCAGCATCTTCTGGGTCCGGTCGCAGGTCGCGGCCACGATCAGGGTCAGCTCGGGGCGCACGCCATTGGTCGGGATCACCGTGGTGCGCGTCATCACGTTGTAGCTGCTGCCCACGCAGTGCACCAGCTGGAACGCGCCGATCGGCATGCCCACCGGCTCGCCGTCGATCGGCGTGCCGAGCCGGAAGGCCGGATCCTCGCTGGCGACGATGTAGCGCGTGGAGCCGTCCAGCGGCTGCAGGTCGGTGAGCTTTTCCTGCGTGATGTGCCAGCGCGCGGCGGTGGTGGCGTGCGAGACGATCATCTCGGCCACCTTGGCGCGCGTCTCCAGCGTGGCGCGCAGCTCGGCGAACAGTTGCCGCTCCATCATCGCGAACAGGCCGATGCCGATCAGCGAGAACACCAGCAGCGAGGTGATGCCGAACATCACCGACAGGCGCAGCGAAATCGAACGTTTCATCGCAACCTCAGCGGCGCAGGTCGGGTTCGGGCTCGTCGCGGACCTCGAGCACGTATCCCATCCCGCGGATGGTATGCAGCAGTTTGTCGGAGAACGGGCCGTCGAGCTTGGCCCGCAGACGCTTGATGGCGGTTTCCACCACGTTGGCGTTGCTGTCGAAATTGACGTCCCAGACCAGCTCGGTGATGGTGGTCTTCGACAGCACCTCGCCGCGCCGGCGTGCCAGCACGCCGAGCAGCTGGAATTCCTGGGCGGTCAGGTCCAGGCGGATGCCGTTGCGGGTGGCGCGGCGGCTGATCAGGTCGACCCGCAGGTCGCCGATCGAGATCAGCGTCGATTCCTGCACGCGCGCGCGGCGCGTCAGCGCGCGCAGCCGCTCGATCAGCTCGAGGAAGGAGAAGGGCTTGGTCAGGTAGTCGTCGGCGCCGCCGCGCAGGCCGCGCACGCGGTCGTCGACGCGGTCGCGCGCGGTCAGCATGATGACCGGCGTGTCCTTCTGCGCGCGCAGCGCGCGCAACACGCCGAAGCCGTCGATCTTCGGCAGCATCACGTCCAGCACGACCACGTCGTAGTCGTATTCGACGGCCTTCCAGGCGCCGTCCTCGCCGTCGGTGGCGGTGTCGACCACCCAGCCTTCCTCCGACAGCCCGCTCTTCAGGTAATCGACGACCTTCGGTTCGTCTTCGACGATCAATACTTTCATTCGGCTTTCCCGTTGGCTGGCCCGGCGGCGAGATCGGCCGCGCCCGCTCCGGCGCGGGCCGGCGTGTCGCCGCCGCCTGCCGGATCGGTCGCGGACCAGCCGCCGCCGAGCGCTTTTGCGAGATATACCACCAGCGCGGCACGTTGGCCACGAATCTGCACTTCCTGGCGTTCGCTGGTGAGCAGCTGCTGTTGCGCGCTGATCACGTCGATATAGGCGGTCAGGCCGCCCGCGTAGCGGTCCTGCGCCAGCGAGACCAGCCGGCGCGCGTCCTCCAGCGCGGCGCGGGCGCGCCGCTCGGCCTCGTCCAGCGTGGACAGGCCCGTCACCGCGTTCTGCACTTCCTCGAAGGCGCCCAGCACGGTCTGCCGGTAGTTCGCCTGGGCGGCCTGGTAGCCGGCCTGGGCGAAGTCGACGCCGGCCTTGAGGCGGCCGCCCTCGAACAGCGGCTGCGAGACCGAGGCGCCCACCGACCACAGCAGCGACGGCACCGTAAACAGGCTGGCGAAGTTGGTGGCGTCCCAGCCGATGTCGGGCGACAGCACGATGCGCGGGAAATAGGCCGCGCGCGCCACGCCGATCTGGGCATTGGCGGCGGCCATCGCGCGCTCGGCCGAGGCCACGTCGGGGCGGCGCTGCAGCAGGTCGCTGGGCAGGCCGGTCGGCAGGGCCGGCGCGATCAAGGGCTGCACGCGCGGGGCGATCGAGAACGAGGGCGCCGGCGTGCCGACCAGGGTCGCGATCGCGTGCTCGTATTGCTGGCGCGTGTTGAGCAGCAACTGCGCCTGGGTGCGCGTGGCGTCCAGCAGCGAGCGCTGCTGCAGCAGGTTCAGGCCCGACACGGCGCCCAGCTCGTGCTGCGCGCTGACGAAGTCGAGCGCCTTCTGCTGCAGCGCCACCGAGCGGTTCAGCACGTCGATCTCGGCATCGGTCTCGCGCAGCGCCAGGTAGGCGGTGGCCAGGTCGGCCGTCAGCACCAGGCGGGCATTGGCCAGGTCGTCGGCCGATTGCTCGGTGCTGGCGCGCGCGGCCTCGACGTTGCGGCGGATGCGGCCGAACAGGTCCAGCTCGTAGCTGGCCGTCGCGCCGATCTGCGTGTCGTTCTGGACCGTCGACTGGTTGCGCTGCGCGTAGTTGGTGAGCGGGCGGTCGGCCGAGATCTTCTCGCGGCTCGCGCCGGCGTTCAGGCCGACCGAGGGCAACTGGGCCGACGCGGTCGAGGCCAGGGTGGCCCTGGCCTGGGCGTAATGGGCCGCGGCCGCGGCCAGCGTCTGGTTGGCCGCCAGCGCGCGCGTTTCCAGTTCGTCGAGCAGCGGATCCTTGAAGGCCTGCCACCAGTCGGGCGTGAGCGAGGCATGCGAGGGGCGCGCACGCTGCCAATAGGTGTCGCCCGCCGGCTGCTGCCAGGCGGCCGGCGTCTCGACCTCGGGGCGGTGGTAATCGGGGCCGACCGCGCAGCCGGCCAGCAGCGCGGCGGCCAGCGCCGGCAGCGCGAGGCCGATGGCTGCCGGCCGGCGCATCGCGGTGCCGGCGCGGGGCCCGGACGAGGCGCGCGGCGTCTTCACGATCCGGCCCCCGGCGCGGAAGCGCCCGATGCCGACGCCGATGCGGGGGCCGGCATTGCGGCCGAATCTACGGCTGGAGTTACAGCCGAATTCGCGGCCGGATTCGATGCCGGCTTGCCCGCCGCCTTGCCGGCGACCTGTTCCGGCGCGGCCGCCTTGGCGATCACCACGTCGCCGGTGGCGAGCGAATCGCTCGGATTCAGCACGATGCGGTCGCCCGGCGACACGCCGGTGTCGATCTCGAGCGTCTTGCCGAGCGTGCGCGCGATCTGCACCGGATGCAGGGCGACCTTGCCGTCGGCGCCCACCACCGCCACGGTCGGCCCTTCGGCGCGGAACAGCAGCGTGTTGGCGGGAATCGTCAGGGTGCCGACCGCGGCCATCGGCAGGGTGGCCTTCACATAGGCACCCGGCAGCAGCCGGCCGTCGGCGTTGGGCAGCGTGATCTCGATCTGCAGCGTGCGGGTGGCCACGTCGATCGCCTGCGCGGTATGCGTGACGGTGCCGTCGAAGGCCTGGCCCGGCAGCTCCGATTGCGTGACCGCCACGTGCTGGCCGAGCCTGACCTGCTGCGCGTAGGTCTGCGGCACGCGCACGTAGAGCCGCAGCCGGTCGGCCTGGGTCACCACGAACAGCGCGCGCCCGGCGCCGCCGTTGCCGGCATTGACCAGGTCGCCGATATCGATGTTGCGCTGGGTGACCACGCCGTCCACCGGCGCGACGATCTTCTGGAAGCCCTTCAGCTCGGTCAGGCGGCGCACGTTCGCGTCGGCCGCCGAGAGGTTCGCCACCGCCTGGTTGTAGGCGCCCTGGCGATCGTCGAGCTCCTGCTGCGAGACCGCATCGCGCTGGCGCAACTGCTGGGCGCGATCGAAGGAGGTCTTGGCCAGGGCCAGCGAGGACTGCACCTGCTGGCGCTGCGCCACGGCCTGCGCGTATTCCTGGTCGACCTCGGGCGTATCGAGCTCGGCCATCACCTGGCCGGCCTTCACGCGCGTGCCGATATCGACGTCCCAGCGGCTCACGTAGCCGTTGGCGCGCGCGTAGATCGGCGCCTCCACGTAGCCGCGCAGGGTGCCCGGCAGGGCCAGGCGCGTATCGCCCTTGGAGGGGCTGGGCTCGACCACGCTCACGTACTGGCGCGCGTTCTGCTCGGCCAGCCGGTCGAGCCGGCCGCGGTTCAGGTAGTCGGCCACCAGGGTGCGCGCCGCGAGCGCGGCCAGCACCACGGCCACCACCACCAGGGCGAGCCGGGTGCGTCGGCGGACCTGCGCGCGGGCGGGCAGGTCGAGCCCGGATTCGTCGACGTGGAGCCCGACGGCGCTGTGACGTTTGTCTTCCATGAGTTCAACCGGTCTATACGAATCCAGGGGTCAGGACGCTTCGGCGCGATGCTCGCGCCGCTTCGCCAGGCGATGATGAACGCCCGCGAACACGAGCGGCACGAAAAACAGCGTCGAGACGGTGGCGAACAGCAGGCCGCCGATCACCGCGCGGCCCAGCGGCGCGTTCTGCTCGGCGCCTTCGCCGAGCCCGAGCGCCATCGGGATCATGCCGATGATCATCGCCAGCGCCGTCATCATGACCGGGCGGATCCGCGTGGCGCCCGCCTCCAGCGCGGCCGACAGCGCCGGCACGCCGGCATCGAGCCGCTGCCGCGCGAAGGCCACCACCAGGATCGAGTTGGCGGTCGCCACGCCCACCGTCATGATCGCGCCGGTCAGCGCCGGCACGCTCAGGTGGGTGCCGGTGACGAACAGCATCCAGGCGATCCCGGCCAGCGCCGCGGGCATCGCGCTGATGATGATCAGCGGGTCGATCCAGGACTGGAAGTTCACCACGATCAGCAGGTAGACCAGCACGATCGCCATCGCCACCCCGGCGCCCAGGCCGAAGTAGGAGCTGCGCATGGTGTCGACCTGGCCGCGCAGCGTGATGCTGGTGCCGCGCGGCAGCGTCGCGCGCGCCTTGCCGACCAGCGTGTCGATGTCGGAGGCCACCGCGCCCAGGTCGCGCCCGTCGACGCTGACGTAGAGATCGGTGACGGGCCGGATGTTGTAGTGCGTGACCACCGCCGGATCGACGCTGCGGCGCAGGTCGGCCAGGTTGGCGAGCAACTGGTAGGGCGCGCCGAGGTTGCCGGTGGCCGCCACCGGCGTGCTGAGCAGGTCGCCCACCGAGTGGATCTGGTATTGCGGCGTCTGGATCGTCAGCGGGTACTGCACGCCCGTCTGCGGATTGACCCAGAAGGTCGGGGTGGTCTGCGAGGTGCCCGCCAGCGAAATCAGCACGTTCTGCGCCACGTTCTGCGCCGACAGGTTCAGTTGCTGCATGCGCGTGCGGTCCATGTAGGCGGTCAGCATCGGCTCGTCGATGCGCTGCAGGATGTGCGCGTCGACCGCGCCCGGCACGGTGCGGATCTGCTTGAGCAGGCGGCTGGCGATCGCCATGTTGGAGACCGCGTCGTTGCCCTGCAGCTGCACGTCGATCGCCGCCGGCTGGCCGAAGTTGAGGATCTGCGTGACGATGTCCGACGGCTGGAAGAAGAACTCGATGCCGGGGAAGCGCTGCGGCAGGATCCGGCGCAGCGTCTCGATGTAGCGATGCGCGCTCGGGTGGCCTTCCTTCAGCGCGATCATGATCTCGCCGTCGAGCGTGCCGATCGTGCCGGCGTTGCTGTAGGACAGGTTGATGCCGCTCGAGGGCAGGCCGAGGTTGTCGACGATGGTGTCGAGCTGGTCCGGCGGCACCACCTCGCGCACCACCTGCTCGACCTGGTCGGCCAGGCGCGCGGTCTCCTCGATGCGGATGCCGGTCTGGGCGCGCATGTGCAGGCGGATGTTGCCGGAATCGACGTTCGGGAAGAAGTCGCGGCCGAGCGCGAAGATCAGCCCGGTCGACAGCAGGCAGAAGCCGAGGAAGGCGATCGCGGCCACCCGGCGGCGCACGATCAGCATGCCGAGCAGCACGATGTAGCCCGCGCGCAGGCGCTCGAAGGCGCGGTCGAAGCCGTGGTGGATGCGCGCGAAACGCGATGGGCGCCGTGCCTGGGCCGGGTCGGTGTCGCCCGGATGCGGGCCGGCGCGGCGGAACAGCAGCATCGCCAGGGTCGGCACCAGGGTGCGCGACAGCACGTAGGAGGCCAGCATCGCGAACACCACCGCCTCGGCCAGCGGCACGAACAGGTAGCGGGCCACGCCGGTCAGGAAGAACATCGGCACGAACACGATGCAGATGCACAGCGTCGACACCAGCGCCGGCACCGCGATCTCCCCGGCGCCGTCGAGGATCGCCTCGCGCAGCCCGGTGCCCAGGTGCAGGTGCCGCTCGATGTTCTCGATGGTCACGGTGGCGTCGTCCACCAGGATCCCGACCGCCAGCGCCAAACCGCCCAGGGTCATGATGTTGATGGTCTGGCCGAGCGCCGAGAGCACCAGGATCGAGGTGAAGATCGACAGCGGGATCGATACCGCGATGATCAGCGTGCTGCGCCAGTTGCCGAGGAACAGCAGGATCATCATCGCGGTCAGCAGCGCGGCGATCAGCGCCTCGTGGATCACGCCCTGCACGGCGGCCTTCACGAACACGGACTGGTCGAACAGCGAGGTGATCTTCAGGTCCGCCGGCAGGGTGGCCGCCACGCTCGGCAGCAGCGCCTTGAGCGCGCCCACCACCTGCAGCGTGGAGGCATCGCCGTTCTTCAGGATCGAGATCAGCACGCCGCGCTGGCCGTCCTTGCGCACCACGTTGGTCTGCGGCGTGAAGCCGTCGCGCACGTGGGCCACGTCGGACAGGTAGATGGTCGCGCCGTTCTGGGTGCGGATCGGCAGCCGGTTCAGCTCGCCCACCGTGTCGGGCGAGGCATTGGTGCCGACCCGGTACTCGGTGGGCCCGATCTTGGCGGTGCCGGTCGGCAGGATCAGGTTCTGCACGCCCACCGCGTTGACCACGTCGGAGGGCGTCAGGCCCTTGGCCATCAGCGCCTGCATGTCGAGGTCGACCGAGATCACGCGCGTGCGGCCCCCATAGGGCGCCGGGATCTGCACGCCGCGCACCGTCACCAGTTGCGGGCGCAGGAAGTTCTGCGCGATGTCGGCCAGCGACTCCTCGCTCAGCGAGGAACTGGACAGGCCCAGCTGCAGCACCGGGATGCTGGATGCCGAATAGCTGATCACCAGGGGCGGGGTGGCGCCGGGCGGCATCTGCCGCACGATCGACTGCGCCGAGGACACCGTCTGCGCGATCGCGGTCTGGGTGTTCGCGCCCGGCTGCAGGAACACCTTGACGATCGCGATGCCGGGCAGCGTCTGCGATTCGAGATGCTCGATATTGCTGACGGTGGTGGTCAGCGTGCGCTCATGGACCGAGGTGATGCGCTCGGCCATGTCGCGCGCCGAGAAGCCGCTGTAGCTCCAGATCACGCTGATCACCGGGATGTCGATCGACGGCAGCACGTCGGTCGGGGTCCTGACCAGCGCGAGCGGCGTCGCCAGCAGGATCATGATGGCCATCACGATGAACGTGTACGGGCGGCGCAGCGCGAGATTGACGATCCACATGGAGGCAGGAAGGGGGGCGGCTCGAAGGGCGGGACGAGGATTGGGAGTGGATGATAGTCAGGTGGCCGGGACGCTTTCCTGACACCAAAATGACCGAATTGTCAGAAATGGCCGGAGATTCGTCACAGGAATGCGGATTTCGCCCGGTTTCGGTGCTCAGATCTGGTCGGTGCCGATCGCGCGCAGGCCCGCGAGGTCGGTCACGGCGATCTGGTTGTAGGCGAGCGCCAGCAGGCCCAGCCGCTCCAGCTTGCGCAGCGCCTGGTTGACCCGCTGGCGCGACACGCCCACCAGCATGCCGAGTTCCTCCTGCGAGATCGGCAGGGTCGGGCCGGTATCGGGATAGAGATCGGGGTTGAACAATTGCGCGAGCGCCTGCGCCACCCTCGCGTCGACCTCGAGCAGCCGAGCGTTCTGGATCGAGGCGATGAATTCGCCCATGCGATTGTTGAGCTGGCGGATCACGAAGCCGGTGAAGGGCAGGCTGCTGTCGAGCAGGGCATGGAAGGTGTCGGCCGGCACGAACAGCACCAGCGAGCGGCGGATCGCGACCACGTCGTACTTGCGCAGCTCGCGCTTGATCACGCTGCCCTCGCCGAACCAGCCGCCCGAGGGCACGCCCGAGAGCGTGCAGCCGCGCCCCGAGGCGTTGTGGATCGACAGCTTGACCAGCCCGTCGTGCACGCCGATCCAGTCGCTGGAAGGCGCGTTGCGGCGCGCCACCCAGTCGCCGGCCTCGCGCTGCTCGGCACGCGCATCGGCCAGCACGCGAGCCTGGTGCTCGGGCGCCAGCGCGCGGAACCAGCCGCAGCGCGCGAACAGCGTGGCCAGCAGTTCGGGCGTGATGCGCTCGGGCCAGGCGGGCGCCGCCGCGTCATTGAAATCGGCATCGGCGGTGGCCGGCGAAGCCGTCTCGGCGAGGGCCGGCAGGGTGGCGGAAACGGCGTCGGAAGCGGCGTCGGACATGGACAGGGTTAGCGAGCTTAGGGATAACGCGGGTTCGCGACGGGCGAGTCTGTCGTTTCGATGACAGACGGCTCACAATGCGCCGAGTAGCCTAGCGCAATTACGATCGGATCGATATCGCCAATAACGAGCGGGCGCGCCCGCGGGAGACAGCACATGACGCAGTTGTTCGAGACGGGACTGGAGCGGCGCGAGGCCAACTACGTGCCGCTCACGCCGACCGATTTCATCGCGCGCGCGGCGGAGGTGTATGGCGATCGGCTCGCGGTGGTGCATGGCGAGCAGCGCTACACCTGGCGCGAGGCCTATGCCCGCGCGCGGCGCCTGGCCGGCGCGCTGAAGGAGGCCGGCATCGCGCCTGGCGACACGGTGGCGGCGATGCTGCCGAACATTCCGCCGATGCTCGACGCGCACTTCGGCGTGCCGATGGCGGGCGCCGTGCTCAACGCGATCAACACGCGGCTCGACGCCGCCTCGGTGCTGTTCATGCTGCGCCATGGCGAGGCGAAGCTGCTGATCGTCGATACCGAATACGCCGAGGTGGCGCGGCGCGCGGCCGAGGAACTGCCGGGGCTGCGCATCGTCTGCGTGGCCGACGCGATGCCGGCCGATCCCGCCAGCTTCGGCGGCGCCACCGACTACGACGCCTTCCTCGCCGGCGGCGACCCCGACACGCCCTGGGCGCCGCCCGCCGACGAATGGCAGGCGATCGCGCTGAACTACACCTCGGGCACCACCGGCGACCCGAAGGGCGTGGTCTATCACCATCGCGGTGCCTACCTGGCGGCGATCTCCAACCTGCTCGAATGGGACATGCCCAAGCACGCCGTCTACCTGTGGACGCTGCCGATGTTCCACTGCAACGGCTGGTGCTTCCCCTGGGCGATCGCGGCGCGCGCCGGCGTCAACGTCTGCCTGCGCAAGTTCGATCCGCGCACCGTGTTCGAGCTGATCCGCCGCGAGGGCGTCACTCACTACAGCGGCGCGCCGATCGTGCAAAAAGCCAGAAACCAAGCGAGTTTCCCGTTCCAGTGTCCTAACAGTGTACCTAAAAAGGAAAAGCGGCAAGGCCCGGTTAGGACGCTTGCCGCTTAGGAGGAAGGGTTCGAAAGGTTGCTTCGGGAGGTTAAAAGTTCTGGACATACTCACCGGGCTTGATCGGCACGAATTTCGCGCCTGTATCGCGGCGGTATGCCCTCAGTTCGGATTCGTTGAAGACTACCCCGTATCGAGCGCACGAACTCGCCACAAAGCCGCGTGTCGCCTGCATCGCTAGGCACCGATCCTTCAGCCCGTAGGGAAGCGCGTTCCCGTATGAATCGAAGTCTCGGCCGTATGCGTCACGGGTGTTTCGGCGGCCTTCTGCTGCTGCGCGTTCTGCCTGCCGTTGCGCTTCGTTGCGGCGCGTCCACTCTTGCGCCTCTTCCTGTTGCCGGACGTATTGTGCCGCCTGTTCCAACCGTTGCATGTAGTCGGCACGCTCACCCGGAGTCATGCGAGACATGTCGTAATCGGTCGACTCAGCGCGGGCCGCACCAGAAAGAACCGCCGCGCACGCAACGATCGCGAAGAGAAATGATTTCATTCGAATTCCTGTTCGTTACCTACATTCAACATCGAACATTGCCGGGTTTGCCTCGACCATTTCGAGGAAGCCAAGCGCCCGCCGCATCTCGTTAATCGACAGTTCAGAATCATATGCCAACTCGCGAAGCGTTTGCGTGATCGTGTCCCGAACGGTGTTTCCGAAGATATGCTTTTTGCAAATCTCTTCCATCGTGATCACAACCGCCTCAAGTTCGATCGGTTCCTCGAAAAAGATGAACGGCGACAGGATCAGGGGCGCGGCATTGATCGCCCGCTTACCAGACTTCCGCGCTTGTATGTATTCACGGAAAATCCAGCGGTTTTTCTTCTGGAACTCCCGATTCTTCAGTTCATTCGCAACGAAGGGTTGACGATCAGATTTGAGCAACATAGTAAGATTTCCTAAAAAAAGAGTTTGCGGCTTGTGATTGGTCGACGGTTACTTGCGCAATGCAACGAGCCGCGAGCAAGAGTTCGAAACGCTGTTGATGATCGCCATCCAATGCGATTTCGGCGCAAGAGACAGATAGAGCCCGATCACGTACAGCGACGTTTTGCCGATCGTCAGAATCGTGTCCATTAGATGATCCCCTGAACCTTTGCCATGCGGATGAATCGCGGCCATTCGATGATCACTCGCATAACTTCCGCGCACGTCACCCTTTCAAACATGCCGCCCTTGATCAGCGCGAGCGTGCGGCCGGCGACCTGAGCAAATCGAGCGAATTTCGAAAAGAGGTTCGAACCGCTGATACGCGTTACGATTCCCTTTGCGGTCTTCATGTTTTGCGCCGAAATAATTTCGTGAGCGGTCATTCTGCGGCCCTCTTGAGGTTGCGTTCCAGTTGTTCAGCCATGATGCCGCGAACGGTGATGCCCGGAAGATTCTTCTCGATCCTCTGAGCGATTTTCAGGGAAACGTTCATTTCCCCGTTTGCTGCACGATTGATTGCGCTCGCACTAACGCCGCACAATTGCGCGAGTCGGTATTGACTCATGCCGGCATCGGTGAGCGCTTTCGAAATCAAAGTCATATTTTACCCCTTGGTTAATGTGTGAGTGAATAGTAAATACCCCGTTTGACTCGCGCAATTGTCAGTATTAGTTGAATCGTGTATTTTCAACTTTTAATGTTGAAGTCGAAAACTCTTCGCCTTACTGGATAAGGCTTTCACGGCATTGTTCCCGAAAAACAACACATTGAAAAATTTTTGTTGCAATGGGATAAGGCTGGCAAATCGAGCGGCTATCGCCTAAGTGGAGCGATTGAAAGCGCCGCGCAGCAAGGCCCGAAATCATTTCATGTACATTTTCCGGGACACTTGCCGCGATGTTTCACGCTTTACTGCGCGCTTCCGTCCGTGAACGGAGTGGCGATGTACTCAGGCGGATACTGCTTGAACGCCGGATCGGGGCCGGTGAAGCTCGGATTGAACTTCGCTTGATCCGCGACCGTCTTTCGGATGAATCGAGGCGGGTCGATGTAATTGCCGTCCGGATCGGAAATCAGGAACACTGCACCATCTCGCCGAACGATCATGCGCCCCTGATACTCGTCCTGATAGAACATGGTCGAGGGCTTGAACGGGGAATCCGGATTCGAATCCGTCAGGTTCGTGGCGATGCCAAACGGCACCATGCCTTCCAGATGGAACGGCACGGCATCGAGCGGATATTGAGCGGGCGGCGCATTGCCCGGTGCAGGGTCAGCGACTTCTGGCCAGTCGGGCACCGATGCGTATTCCGGCGGGAAGGCGAAGATTCCGTTCACGTTCGCAAAGAACTCCCGGTTGCCGTTGTTCATGAAGTTGCGCCAGTCTGCCGTTTTTCGAAGGAAGCGCGGCGGATGGATCGGCAAGCCGTCAGGTGTCAGGGTTTGGAACACTGCGCCATCGCGGCGCACGGTCATCGCCCCGTCCGCGCTGTTCTGCGTGAAGTGAACATAGCGCGGCTGGCTGATATTTCCGAGACTGCCGGGCGGAAAGTGCGGTGTTTCCATGAAATAGGGAACGTCGGGCGGTGTTGCCATGTTTAAAAGTCCTCGATTGATTGACGGAAAATGTTTAGTCATACAGACGAATAATTGTACGTCTGGTAAGTCGGCGGGGAACTCTCAGAATCGCCGCGAGGGAACGGCGGGTAAGGCGCTGTTCGATGCGTGGCCTTGTGCTTCGTGGGTGAAGATCGATGCGGGAATGGCGCGGGAAGGCCGGTAGAAAGGCGCGTGGCCCGCCGCGAGGGCAGGCCGAGGGGGAAGGTCAAGGAACCTCATCGAAAGGCGGCGGGCGGGCTTGGATTTGATGCAACGTTACGACTATTGCGTGAGCCGGATTTTGCAGAAGTCCAAGGATGTCGAGCTTATCCAAAAAGTGACTTGCAGCAAGAACCCTGAGCGCAAAAATCAGAACCGAAACGACCAACCTCTTTTTCGTTTCCTTGCTCTTTGCTTTTCTTTCGGATTCCTTATGTTTGAATCGTCGATTCCTCCCGAAGACCATAAATTCCTCTAGTTCATGGGGCGCCGTTCGTATCGCCGCGCCCGTTCGCGATTCTGATTAGGCCGGCTTGGTCGATTCAAAGGCCGCTCGGAACGCTTCCTTTTGCTCGGATACGATGCGCTCGAAAAAGTCCGGGTCACTGCGCCGAATGCTCGCGAACTCGGTATGTGCGCGCGGGTCATCGGCCGAAATCAGTTCAGGAGGGTTGAGCATGGGTTCACCGAAGCCCTTGCACTCGCGCAGGGATGCGCCGCAAGCGTAGAGGCGGATAAGTTCGCCGGTTTTCGAGTCGAGCTTGCGAATGAAAGACAGCTTTGCGGCACGCGAGCCGTGATCGAAGTCAAGTTTCTCGATGAAATTCATTTTTCGCACTCCTTAATTGACTGATTTGTAAACATGCGGAAGTTTACCTATTGGTAAATCACTGTGCAATTGACGGAAAAGGTTGTTTGTGTTAGCCGGGTTGATTTGTGGGGATACTGTCCTGAGCGTGTCCTAAATCAAGGTTTGGAAACTTCGGAAACACCTTGATTCAAGGGCTCAAGTATCTGAGTGGCAATCGTTCCGCGTAGGCAATGGCCGGCAGAACTGACGAAAGCGCTGTCTCGCGGGTGATTTTGGGGTTCGGCAGGGAATGTTGGCGATCGGCCGCGCTAGAAATCGACGGCAGATAGGAAAACAGCCCCGTGGCGGGGCTGTTGATGGTCGGCTAAGGGGTAGATAGCCTGAAGGGTCGCGGGCGCCTTGGCGGGGCTGTCAGTGCTTGGTCGCTTCCTTGTCGCCGGATGCTTCCATCGATGCTTTGAACTCTTCCGCAAGTTCGCCGCGAGCCTTCGCCATGAGGCTGTAGAAATCGGAAAGGCCGCCCGCTTTCGTGTTGCCCTTGTCGTCGATAACCGTGATGCCCGAAAGCACGTTCAATTCCTTGATCGCAGAGATGCGCGCCGCGTCTCGCGTGTCCGGATGCTCGATGATGGCGAGAAGACGAACCACCGCCTTCTTCGCAGACCAAAGGCCGGAACCTTCCGATGCGTCCGTCATCGCCTCGATCATTTGCACAACGGCCGGGTTGGTGTCGAGCGCTTGGGTTAGCGCATTGAGATTCGACAGGTCGACGCATTCATTGATCAGGTCGAACGCAAAGATCGCCGCGCGAGCACTCGGCCAGCCCTTGACCTTCAGTTCTGCGTATTTCCGGAATTCGCCCGGCGATTCGGCAGCGCACGCCGAACTTGCGAAATCGAGCGGATAAAGTTTTTTCAAGTCATTCATAAAGATTTTCAGTCAGCAGCGCTAAAGATCATGAATCCTACACCGCCGCGAGAATTATCTCAATGGCCGGTTGACGGTTAATCAGTCGCGTGATATGCGCCGCGTGATTTTCGGCTTAGGTAAGCAGGTAAGCGAGCCGCGAGGGGGCTTACCCGAAATTTTCGGCCGCAAGCCCTTGATCCATATGGAAATTTCTATATCTAGGTAATTAGGTAAATAGGTAATAAGGTATAGATACACACACACACACGCTCACACACACATGCTATGGCTCTTGAAAAAATGCGTCTTACCTTACCTGCTTACCTAGACCACTGTATCCCTTGCTGGATAAGGCTTTGCGGCAGGTAGGGTTCAGGTAAGCCCATACTTTAGGTAAGTTACCTGACGCCTTCTGCACCTCGCGGCACCTCTTTTTCACCATTTCTTCGACAATTTCGCACAAATAACTTTCGGAAAGTTGCCCCCTAACTTTCATTGTGGAACACAAAATCACGCCGAAAATCACGCGGCGAGTAAATTTCCACTCAATCTCTCACCGGCCGCCCTGACTTGCGCGGCAGTTTTCTTCGGCAAGACATGCTTTGTCGGTTGAATTCGAGCCTTGAACCGTCATTTCTATGTTGTTTTTTCACAACGAATTGCCGCGAGAATTCCGGCTCAGAATGCAAAAACGGGCTCAATCCGAAGACTGAACCCGCCTTAATTACGCTTTAGTCAAAAAGTTTTAGAATCCCCCGTGATTGTCTTCTTTCTCCACAAATTCATTGGAGAAGATTTTCTCGACATCCTCTACGGATTTCTCTTCGAAAATGTACCCCGGACGGTTGCCGCCTACGTTCTTTGCGAACGTCGCACCCAAAGCGGAAAGCGCCGGCTTGAGGTGATCGAAGTTCACCCGTTCGCGCGTCTCGTTATAGAAAAACTGGCTGAAGTCGGGCAATAAGAATGCCGCGCCAGGAGGGTTCTTTTTGCCTTCGCGCTTGAACCAGAACTTGCCTGCGGCGAGCATCTTCGAAAGGACGCTCGACAAGTGGACTTCGATAGCAGTGTTTCGGGTGGTGCCGCTATTCGAGTCACGTTCCGCCGCGCTGAAGTTTTTGACCATCTCGATCGACTCACCGACGAGTCGGTTATAGCCGATTTCGCCGAGCTTTTCATAGGATTCCTTCGCTTCAGCGAGGATTTGCCAGAATTCCGCACGGAAATTGGAGTAATCGACAATGAAATCTTCTTTCCATGCCTTTTCGTTCCCTTCCCCTTCGATTTGCCCGACGAAAAGCGGATAGAAACGGCGATTGCCGGTATCGTCACGCTGAATCCCTTCGTACTTATTGCCGTCCATGACCATGACCCACTGGCGCGGCTGTTGAATCGAGCCTTCGAACTTGTAATTCATCGTGTCCGTGGTGGACGTGATGAATTGCTTGATCTTGTTCATGTCGCCGCGCGTGAAACCGGTCATTTCGCCGACCTGTGCGACAACGGAGCTACCCGTGATGTCTCGCAGGAAATCATTTGCGGAGCCGTCAAGGTTCAGCGGCGCGGGGGAAGCCGCGCGATCGTTCAGGATTTCTTCGCAAATAAGTTTGCCGAAGTACGACTTGCCCGCGTTCTGTCCACCGATCAGGCACAACACGACCGGGGCAAACGCGCCGGGGTGCATGAGTCGGGCGTAGAGGGACATGAAGAAGTACCGCGACATGTTGCGGTTCAGCTTGGAGTCGAGCGGCTTGAACAGGTTGATCAGGGCCATGTCGAGGCGTTCGACGCCATCCCATGCCGGGATTCGTTTGTTCAGCGAATCAATCAGATCGTTGCGACGTTCCGAAAGTGCATACTCTTTCAGCGTGTCGCGAAGCACCTTCATCGATTGCGACTTGAGGCCGGCCGCGCCGAACGCGCTCATGAGGTCGACGGTGCTGTAATGGTCATCGATCGTTTTGCCGCGATAGTCGACAACGCGACCCTTGAATTCATCGAAGTGCGGGCGCTGTTCTTTTTCGCCGAAAAGCGCGTGCAGGACGGCAACCCGATTCGGGTCGCACGAAACCGGGTACGTCTCGAAACCGTTCTCACTCTTGACCCGCTTGACTTCAGGGAAGTTGATCGCTTGCAGGCCCGACAACAGACGGGCGCGCTTCACAAGGTCAGGCTCTTGACGTGCGCTTTCTGCCTCGACTTCCATTTCGCTGCGCCGCGTGGTGGTGCGCTGGACGTGCGAACGAGTCTCGATGTTCGCGGCGGCTACCATTTCCTCAGATTGGTCATCCAGCGAAAAATCTACTTCGTCATCCCCATGATTTTCAACCGGGAATTTATTGACATAGTGACCAACATTGCTCATAATCATCTTCACCTTGATTCACCTTGAATTTCCTTCAGCCCCGCACGATTCATTTCTTGCGGGGCTTTTTCTTTGCCCGCTCTAGAACTGAGCAAAAACCGAAAGACAAAATAAAAAGAGCCATGACCCCGAACGAATCAGGGTCTATGGCTCTTTCCTTTCTTACCGCTGATCCGCGCGGCCCGGTACTACTTGAAACTGTTACGCCCGATCTTCAGGGCCGGGGCGCCCGCGCTTGCGCCGATAAATCGATTCGAGGTCGAAGGGTACGGTTCCCGTTTCGATCAACTTCATCGCGCAATTCTCCACAAACGCAGAGAACGGAATCCCTAAAGACTTCAGGATTTCGTCGGCCTTCGCCTTGACTTCCGAGTCAGTCGTAAAGCTGTATGTCTTGCATGCCATGTCGCGGCTCACGGTTGGATAGTATGGGGAGAATTCTATATATGTTTTCTCGACTTTAAAAGTTCAGCATTTTTAAGCCGTGACCTTTTTACGAAATCTTATGGAATTAATAAAAACTCACTTCCATCACCAAAACAACCGTTACAGTTTCCACTGCAAGAATCGCTAGAACGCCCTCAGACGGCCTGCGCGTCGCGGCATGTAGGTTGATCCGCCCTATTGACCTTGAAGCCCACGCGGCGGCCGGAGCGGATGCCGGTATCGTATTTCTTGCCGGGTAGCTCGCCCGTGTCGACAGCAAGCCGCACCGAACGCCGCACGAACTCGGAAATCGTCATGCGGGACGCCTTGCAAATCGTTTCCAGATCGCCCAGTTCCGCCGCGTCAATATCAAGACTGAGCCTCTTCGTATCGGCCATGATGTCTCCGACTAATAAAGGACATGAATATTACGTTTGCGGGTGCGCGCATGCAATTGTCTATAAAGGTTGAAGAAGAGGACATGAGAACAAAGTGAGAAATAGTGCTTTCCGCTTCTTTGTGGAAACTTAGTTCGCAAGGGAAATACTGAACGTTGCTAATTGGTTTTCCATGCCTTAGAGTTCACCCCATCGCATTTCATGATTTTCCATGAATCAGACGTAATGCGAACTCAACAATCTCACATTCAAGGATCAAAAATGATTTTCATCAAAGACGCCGCAACGATCGCCGAGCAAACCGTTTCGCTCAAGTCGGAAGACATCACCCCCGAGTTTCTGATTCACGTTTGCGGCCACGAACCGTTCGAAACTTACGTCGGCCTGCGCGCATTCGGCTACGGCACCATCGAGGCATTCGCGGCGACCCTTTCCGATTTCATCGTCGGCCATCCCGATTCGATCGCCGATGCACTCGCAGAAATGGAGAAGTGCGATTCGTTCAAGGAACAGTTCGACTATGAAATCGAAGGCGCAGACAGTGAGGTGATCCGTGCCGCGTGGAATAGCCGCGCAAAGGAACTGTCGACGTTCGCATCGGATGCCGCGATGGTGATCCGCCTGAAGGCGCGCAGCGAGGAACAGAGCCGTTCGCAGGGGCCGCGCGAATCGCGTTTCCCCGGCTTCGACCGAATCATTCAAGAGCGCTACAAAGAGCACGAAGAACAGGAAAGCCGCGATCGTATGTCGTCCAACTCGGTCGCAACGGGCCGGCTGTAATAGGGAAGCAGAGATGAACGCAAACTCGAAACAAGTTCGCGAAATTCTTCCTCTGCTGCTTCTCGCCGCGACCATGCGGCGGGATGACAGCGGGGAAGCCCTCACGGTCAAGGCGCTTGACCTTCACGGCGCACGCTGCTGGATCGCAAGCTTCATGGCCGACGTTCCCGAGTTCAGCACCCGCTCTTTGTCGGCCGCGATGGAAAGCTTCGGCGCTACCCGATCGCTTGCCGGCGGGATGACCACTTACCGACTCTCGCCAGCAGTTCTTCTCAACATCGTAAAACCGGAGTAACCGAAAATGAATTCCCTTCACACGATCCCCGCAGATTCGTTAGCATTCCTGAAAAGTGCCGAAACGTTCCCGGCTGGCCTGTACCTGCGAAACATCGCCGATGACGCGGCGGCCGACGTTCGGCACGGTTCGCATGACGTGACTTCCATCGATGCGGCAGGCGTGTACTTCAGCGCAAACGGCGTGTTTGTCGATGTCATTGTCGACCAAGCATCCAGCGATGCCGCGAACCTGCGCGCGATCCGTGCCGGCCACGTTGACGATCAGCGCCGCATCATCAAGGGCGAGTCGGTGGAAATGGGCGTCAGCTACCCGAACGCCGCACGCACGCTGTTCCTTCGCGGCACGATCATCAGCAAGCCGCGCACGGTCGACGGGAAAACGATCTTCCGATTCCATTTCGACTCGCATGAAAAAGATGCCGTCATGGCCGCCTGAATTTAGTTCGGATAACCAACTTTAAAGGATAAGCAAATGAACACGAATCTCGAATCGAACGCCGCGACCCTGAACAGTGGCGTGATCGCATGGATGGTTGGCGAGCGCTGCAACGGGATCGACACGGACGCGCTCTTGCGTAGCGATAACTGCCCTGACCGCCGTTCGTTCTCCCCGCTGTCGGACGCATCTGTGATCCGTGCCCGGCGCTTTTCGACCATGACCATTCTGGAACGTATTGAAATCGAACGGCTCTTGCGCGCTGGTGAAGAGATTTATTTCATTGCGGAAAAGACCGGCTTTGTTAGTGCGTCAATCCTTCGTGTTCGTGACGACATGGCCAAATCCTGAGTTTTTCTATTTCATGAGAAGCCATTAAAATGGCTCTTGGTTGCAATCTCAAGGAAAACTAAATATGTTTCAAAAGCTGAAGGGTCTCGTTTCGAACGAATCGCCCGATTTCTCCCCGGAAGCACCGGCCGACGTTCCGGACGCCCGCATCACCCGAAAATTCATCGAAGTCGGTGCATCGCAAGTCGAGGTCACGGCCGCAGAGTTCCCGGCGATCGATGGCTTCGAAATCGCCGAAGCTTGGGACGCCTATCTGATGGCATCGGACAAGACTTCGCAGCGCGGCTACATGTTGCGCGTACTGAGCTTCGCGTCTGTTGGTGGCGTGCGGCTCAGTAACGAGCAAACGATCAACAGCCAATGCGGTTCGTGGATCAACCTGCAAACCGTATTCATGCACACGCTCGCAGTGAATGGCATCGACACGGCGCGCTCCACGCAAAACAAGCTGGAAGCATGGGCCAAGTGCGGCGAGGAAATCGGCAAGTCGGCAACGAAAACGATGGTCGAGATCATGAAGCCGCTGATGACTGCATACATCGAAACCGCGCAGGAAGGGGCATAACATGGCCGACGAAATCGAAAAGTTCGTCCTTCAGTATCAGGTCGATACGAAAGACTCGATGAACACGCTTCAGACGCTCGATAACCGCATGTCGAAGGTGTCGGATACCGCTGTCAAGTCGGGTAAGGACGTCAAGAGTTTTGCGGCGCGCGCGCTGGAATCGAAGGCTGAAATCAGTTCGCTTGGCTCCAGCGTCACGGGCCTTGTGTCGAATCTCGGCAAGGTGTCGCCGGTCACGGCAGGCGCGGCGGCTGGTTTGCTCGCACTGCACGCCGTTATGCGTTCTGTCGCCGCGACCATGAAGGAAATGAACGAACAAGCCGCGCTCGGCATGAAGATCGGCACGGGTGGCCTTCAGGTCGAAATTTTCCAGCGCTCGATCAGCAAGGCTTCGAACGGCCGAATCGGTGCAGAGCAATCGCGCTCGGTTCTTGAACGTCTCGGCACGATGTCGCAATCGGCCTACACCGACCCGCTTCAAAACAATGGCGATGCGCAGCGCTTGCGTTATGTCGGAGTGCAGATCAACGATGAATTCGGCCGCCTGAAATCCGCCGATACGATCGCCTCTGAACTGGCGAAGAATCTTGCGAACTCGCGTCAACAGGAAGCCTATGCACTCGGTCAAGTCGTCGGCCTGAACTATCAGGAAGTCGATGCACTGCGCGCGGTTGGCAAGGCGCAAGAAGACCTGTCCGGCATGACGGAAGGACAAGCGCAATCCTACATCGCAGCGAGCAAGGCGGCGGCACAACTGACGAGCGCATACGGTGACATCGATGAATCGATGCGTCGGATCAAGCAATCGATCGCCGATGAATTCATGCCGGCCTTCGCCGATTTAATGTCGGGTATCGCGAAGGGCACAAAGTTCCTGTCGGGTTCGATCGAAAAGTTCGACGAGAATTCGAAGAACAGCGCGAACGATCAGGCCAATATGGGCGAGTTCCTTCTGAACGTCTCCAAGGGCATCACGGAAGCGTTCAAGAAAGGCGGCTCGGCTTCGGACGTATGGAGCAACATCGAGCGCGCATTCACGGATGCAACCGCAGAAGGCAATAAGCAGGCCGAAGCACAAGGTAAGCGTGAGGAAGCCGCGAGCAAAGCGACGCTCGATCAGGCCCGGAAGGTTGCTCAAGAGTCGCACCAAGCCGCAGGGCAGTTCAATCGCGCGATCAACTCGTTTTCCGGTGCAGTGTCGGCCTTCTCGAATTCGATCGTAGATCAAAATCGCGCATGGGCGGCATGGGCTGGCGAGATCGGCGCGGCGGCATTCGGGAACCCTGATGGCAAGTCGGGCGATGCGAACCAGCCGACCGGCGGCAAGGGCTATCAGGACACGCCCGCAACGTTCAATTCCAAGGCGTATGAAGGTACGTTCGGCGCTTCTGTCGTTTCGGCAAAGGACACGAACCAGTATGACCCGCTGATCCGTGAAGCCGCCGCGAAGTACAACGTTGATCCGCTGATCCTCAAGCGCATCATGGCGGCCGAATCGCGATTCGATCAGTCGGCAGTGTCCCCGAAGGGCGCAATCGGCCTCATGCAAATCATGCCGTCGAACGCGAAGGGCTTGGGCGTTACGGTTGACCAACTGAAGAATGATCCGCGTGTGAATGTGATGGCCGGCGCGCGAATCTATTCGGAGAACCTGAAGCGGTACGGTGGCGATGTCGAAAAGGCGCTTCTTGCGTACAACGGCGGAACTGATTCTTCGAAGTGGGGCCAGTCGGCAGAGAACGCCGCGTATTACGGCCGGGTGATGGGTCAGAATGTCACGTTCGACGGTCGCGGCGGTTCGCTCACGTTCCCGCAATCGCCTTCCCAATCGGACGCATACAACCCGAAGGCGCAAGGCACTTGGACGTTCCAGAACAACGGCTCGCCGTATGGCCCGAATGGTGGCGAATCCCGCCGCACGGTGCGCGCGATGGACATGGCACGCGGTTCGATCGCATCGGCGCTTGGCATTCCTGTTGATCAGCTTTCGCAAGGTCAGGTGTCGAGCGGTGACGTTAAGTTTGCGTCCGGTGAGGTGATGACCAGCCTTCAGAACTCGATCATCGGAATGCGCCAAAGCCTGAACGCACCGGGCCTCATGCCGCAACAGCGCGGCCGGATTCAACAGTCGATCGTTCAGGCTGAAATGCAACGGCAAGCGCTGTCGGAGAACGCAGGTTACTTCGCATCGATCGCACGTCCCGGCGACCGTGAAATGACTCTCGGCCAAACCCGCTCGCCTGTCGTTCAGGTCGGCAGAGTTTCGATTCAGGTGACGGGATCGGGCGATCCGGTACAAACGGCAGCAGCGGTAAAGGATGCGTTCTCCGATCACATTGGTTCCGTCGTTAACAACAATGCTCGCGGCATCGTCAACTAATTTAGGAGAACATAAAAGTGCGCTCTGAAAAGACTTTTCACTTGTGCGGCGTGGAATATCGCGCCAAACAGTTTCCCGCAACGGTAGCGATCGATCTACTGATGCGGGAAGGAGCGCCGCGCCCTGCCGATTGGCTCGTCGACACGTCCGTAAAGGTCGGTTCGGAATGGGTCAAGCTGGATAGCGTCGCGGCGATCAATGAGCATGTGAAGGATGCGGTCAGCTTCATCAAGCCGCAAATCGTTCTCAAGAATCTGATGGCTCGGATTCAAGACTTTAATGTCGGATTCTTGAATACTTGGGTTCCCGTGAATGTTCCTGCGAAGTTCATTTCGAACGTTCCCGAAAGCAAAATGCGTTCTTCGAAGGGAACCGCAAGCGTTATTTCGAATTTGATGGTTGCTAAGTTGGCGACCCTCAAAGAGCTTGAGGAATATTATTCGCTTGAAGATGCCTATCGTATTGCCGATGTCGACACGGCAGCGGCAGTTAATAATGCACTTGTCGAGGAACAAGCCGCCGCGCAAGCAAAGGCTGATTCGAAACGTAATTAAGTTCAAGGCGGGTTAGGTGATCAACCTAACCTGAGCGTGCAAGCCTAACCCGCCTGAATTATAATGGCCTCAATTCATGGAATTCCATGAATCCTAATTAACTCAATGATCATCAAGGATTGCATTATGAAAAAGCCTCAAAGTACCCGCGCATTCGTGTTCGACTCGCTCGACATGAGTTCCAGCAGCGTTCGCCTGATCGGCAATCAGCACGTCGTGACGGAAAGCAATTCGCCCGATGCGTTCGCCCGTCTGTCGCGCAACACGGCGCGCGGCAATGCCAAGCCCCGCAAGGCAGCAGATTCGGCCGCGCGCCCGAGCGTGACGAAGACCTTCGCACAACTGAACGCGGCACTCCGCAAGGCGCTCGACGGTCTGACCGTGCCGGGCAGCGTGGCCCCGACCGCGAACAAGGCGAACCCGACCACTTCGGCGACCGTCAAGGCAGGCGCCGCGAACACGGTGAAGAACGGCGCTGGCAGCGCGCCGGCCCGCGAAGTGATGCAGCGTGACCCGAACCCGGCATTCGGCGGTTTCAAGGGCGGTTATGCGACTCGCGCGCCGCATGGCAAGGGCGCATCCCAAACGCGCGAATTCGAACTGCGCGGCGCACTCGCGGCCCGTGATGCAGCAGTGGCCGAACTGGAAGCCCTGAACGAAAAGCGGGCGCGTGGCGGTGAAGGTCTTTCGGACGCGATGCTGTCCTTCATGAAGGAAACCGGTTCGGGTGGCTCGCTTGCTGAAAGCCAAGGCGCACGGGCAAAGGTTTCGGAAGATACCGACGAGCGAATCGAGGAACTGAAGAAGATCATCGAACGCGCAACCCGGATCATCGCGGAAATGGGCCGCGAGGCTGGCGCTTCGAAGGCAGATATCGCCAAGCTCTCGGGCACCGAAGAGGCTGAAGACGATTCCGCATCCGCTTCTGTCGAAAGCGAAACGCCGCGATCGAATGCCCTCGATTCGTACCTGAGCGGCAAGGATCAATTCAAGGGCGCTCGCAAGTCGAACGCTAAATCGACCAGCGCTTTCGATGCGTATATGGCCGGTTAATCAGGAAGGGAAATAACGAAACCCGCAATCTTTCAACGGCGGGTTTCGTTTTGTGATCGTTGACCCTGTATCGCTTTCAGATTAGAATCGAATTGCTTTTCAGCTTGAGATTCCTTGAGTGATCGTCAAAACCCCCGACTTCGAAAGATTTCGGGGGTTTCTTTTTGTTAATCCAGTTTCGCCGCTATGTCTTCCGGGTTTAAGTGCGTATATCGCTTCAGCATTGACATATCCGAATGACCACTAATCGCGGCGACTTCAAGAACGTTTAATCCCTTCTCGACAAGCCGCGAAATAGCTTCGTGCCGCAAGTCATGGAAATGAAGGTCTTCCAGCCCCGCACGCTTCACCACGCGCGACCAACAATGATTCAGGCTGTTCTCAGTCAACCCGGCAAACACGCGGCCTGTGCCGTGGGGAAGCACTCGCAGGATGTCGCACGCGCGCCGCGAGAGAGGCACTACACGGGGCCGGCCGTTCTTCGTCATAGGTAGGCGTGCCGTCTGCCTTTCTAGGCTCACGTTGGCCCATTCCAGCGAGCACAACTCACCCTTTCTCATGGCTGTCTCGATCGCGAAGACAATGGCCGGCCGAACATACTGATTTCTGCCCGTCAGGGTTGCCGCCATGAGGGCTTCGAACTCGCCTTCACGCAAGCGCCGATCACGCGGCGGGTTTCCGGGCGGCCGACCAACAAGCGAAACGGGACAGTCCTTCATCTCGATTTCAAGGACGCGGCGAGCATAGCGGATCGTTGATTGCAACACGGTCATCTCTCTGCGCACGGTCGCGCCGCAGACTTCACGAAGGCGCTCACTCTTCCATGCCGAAATAATTTTCGTGTTCAAGTCGAACAAGGTCACGTCGGCCATAGGTTGCCGCGCAAGGGTCTTGACTCGATACTGTTCGGCGCGAGGGCTTCGGTGCTTCGGCACGACTTCATCTAGGTAACGCTCTAGTGCTTCCCGTAGTGTGATGCTTCGCGCGTCATTGGCCTTCGGATGGTCGCCCCGATACATGGACGACTCTACGTTGCGCCCCCATTCTTGAGCCTCGCCGCGCGTGCCGAACGTCTTCGATCGCGGCGGGTATCCCTTGATCCTAACTTTCGCCTGAAAGCGCGGGCCTTTCTTTCCGGGAACCTTGATGATAGTAGGCATGTTAGTGTCCTAAATTTGTACCTAAACAAGTTAAAAGGGACACTGGAAAAGGGCGCTCGGGCCTTTGTGCATGGGGTTGCGTGCATTGGTTGTCGTGCCTTCGCTATCGCTTCCCCTGGGCGATCGCGGCGCGCGCCGGCGTCAACGTCTGCCTGCGCAAGTTCGATCCGCGCACCGTGTTCGAGCTGATCCGCCGCGAGGGCGTCACTCACTACAGCGGCGCGCCGATCGTGCACGGCGCGCTGGCCAATGCGCCGGCCGAGTGGCGCGCCGGCATCGAGCACCGGGTGCATGCCCAGGTGGCGGGCGCCGCGCCCGCGCCGGCCGTGATCGCCAAGATGAAGTCGATCGGCTTCGACCTGATGCATGTCTACGGGCTGACCGAGATCTACGGGCCGGCCAGCGTGTGCGCCACCCAGCAGCACTGGGCCGAGCTGCCCGAGGAGGAGCTCGCGCAGCGCACCGCGCGCCAGGGCGTGCGCTACCACCTGCAGGCCGGCGCGACCGTGCTCGACCCCGACACCATGGCGAGCGTGCCGGCCGACGGCGAGACGCTCGGCGAGATCATGTTCCGCGGCAACATCTGCATGAAGGGTTACCTGAAGAACCCGCGCGCCACCGACGAGGCCTTCGCGGGCGGCTGGTTCCATACCGGCGATCTCGGCGTGCTGACGCCGGACGGCTACATCCGCATCAAGGATCGCCGCAAGGACATCATCATCTCGGGCGGCGAGAACATCTCGAGCATCGAGGTGGAGGATGCGCTGTACCGGCATCCGGCCGTCGCGGTGGCCGCCGTGGTGGCGCTGCCCGATCCGAAGTGGGGCGAGGTGCCCTGCGCCTTCGTCGAGCTGCGCGAGGGCATGCAGGCGAGCGAGGCCGAGATCCTCGCGCATTGCCGGAGCCTGCTGGCCGGCTACAAGATGCCCAAGGCGGTGCGCTTCGGCGAATTGCCGAAGACTTCCACCGGCAAGATCCAGAAGTTCCAGTTGCGCACGCTGGTGCGTTCGGACAGCGCGATCGACACGGCGCCGGACGGCAAGAACTAGCCGGCGGCAGGTCAGCCGCTTCCCGGCGGGGCGGGCTGGCAAGGCCCGCGCGTCGGGTTCAGCGCGTGACGAAAGGCATCGCCGCCGACGGCGCGCCGCGCGCGTGCCGCCGCTGCCGCAGCAGCGCCACGCGGCAGTTCTCGCGCGCCACGTCGTGGCCCGCCTCGTCGAGCAGCACCAGGTCGCCGCGCATCACGTTGAAGGTGATCACGTCGCCGCTCGGCGAGGCCAGCGTCTCGGGCGTGTGCACCGAACCGGCCGGCTCCAGCACCGTGCTGCCGGCGCGCGCCACCCAGTCGTATTCGCGGTAGCGCCATTCCCCTTCCAGCGTGTAGACGAACACCGTGCCTTCGTGGCGATGGCGCGGCAGCGTGGTGCCGACCGGCATGCGCAGCAGCACGCTCAGCTCGTCGCGGGCGACATCGATATGCAGGTACTTGATGGCGAGGCCGGGCAGCGCGTCGGCCATCGGCAGCCACGGCAGGTCGTCGTGCTGCAGGCAATGGATCGGCGGCAGCGCGAGGGGCGGGGCGGAGGCGGGGGAGCTCATGGGCGCGCGGGGTGGGTGGTCCTGGTGCGCGATTATGGCAGAGGCGCATGGCTTGAGCGCGGCGGCACGATTTGCTAGCATCGCCGGGGCGCTGGGCCGGCGGCTTGCCGGCCCGCCCGCGGAGCCGTCGCGCGATGGCTTCTCAACCGATCCGATGCTGTTCCGATTGATTCGTCATGCAGACGAATCAATCGGAACAGCATCGGCGCAACCGGACTGACCACAACAATGACACGATTCACTCGCTACGGGATCGCGATGCCGCTCGCCTCGCTGATCCTCTCGACGTCATGCCTGGCCGTGCATGCCGCCGAATACCGCGCCAATTCCACCGTCCTGTCGAACGACATCGTCTACGACGTGCATGCCGACGGCAGCTATACCAAGGACGTCACCGAACTCGATCGCATCGACACCGAGCAGGGCGTGCGCGAGGGCGGCGAATCCTCGCTGGGCTACAGCACCTCGCTGCAGGCGCTCGAGATCGTCGAGGCCTACACGCTGACCCGGGACGGCCGCCGCATCGACGTGACGCCGGACCAGATCCGCGAGCAGCAGAGCCCGGCCAGCGCGCGCGCGCCGATGTTCGTCGACCAGCGGCTCAAGGTGGTGGTGTTCCCGGCGGTGGAGGTCGGCGCGAAGCTGATGCTGCGTTACCGCCTCACCCAGAAGACGCCGCTGTTCCCCGGGCAGTTCTCGGCGCTCGAGCAGTTCAGCGACGACGTCCCGCGCGAATCGATGCAGCTGACGGTGCGCGCGCCGGCGGCGATGCCGCTGCAGGCCGACGCGGTCGACCTGCCGGGCGGCCGCCAGCCCGGCGAGGCGGGCATCCAGGTCTGGCGCTGGTCGCTGTCGAAGCAGCCGGCGCGCACGCCGGAGCTGTATTCCACCGCCAGCCTCGACCGCAGCCCGCGCGTGGCGATCACCAGCTTCGCCGACTATGCCGCGATCGGCGCGGCCTACCAGCAGCGCGCGATGCCGAAGGCGGCCGTCACGCCGAAGGTGCGGGCCCTGGCCGATTCGCTGACCGAAGGCGTGAGCGACCGGCGCCGCCAGGCCGAGATCCTCTACGACTGGGTCAGCACGCATATCCGCTACGTGGCGCTCTATCTCGGCCTGGGCGGCGTGGTGCCGCACGACGCCGATGCGATCCTGGCCGCCGCCTACGGCGATTGCAAGGACCACGTGACCCTGCTCGAGGCCCTGCTGGCCGCCAAGGGGATCGCCAGCCAGCCGGTGCTGGTCAATAGCGGCAACACCTACTGGGTACCGAAGGTCGCGCTGCCGCTCGGCGTGTTCGACCACGCCATCACCTATCTCCCCGAGTTCGACCTGTATGTCGATTCGACCGCCATGCTGGCGCGCTTCGGCGTGCTGCCGTCCTCCGAACTCGGCAAGCGCGGCCTGCTGGCCGGCACCGACAAGCAGGCGGGCAGCCTGCGCACCCTGCCGCTCGGCGATCCGGCCCACGACACGGTGCGCGTGACCCGGCGCGTCGCCATGGAGGCCGACGGCACGCTGCAGGGCAGCGGGCAGATCGACAACGAAGGCATCTTCGACCTCAACGCGCGCAGCGTGTTCGCCTCGCTGCCGCCGGGCATGGAGGCCCAGGTCGCGGAGCGCATCCTCGCCCTCACGGGGCAGGACGGCACCGGCACCTATCACTACGCCGACGTGCGCGATCTCGGCAAGCCCTTCGTCTATGGCTCGGAGTTCCGCCTGCCCGAGTACGCGCTGCTGCCTGGGCCGGGCGCGATCCCGGTGCCGGTGGGGCTGGGCAGTATCAACGGCATCGCCTCGACCTTCGACGCCGCCGGGCTGGAGACGCGGCAAACCTCGATCGCGATGGCGGCGCGGCATGTGGTGGAGACCACCATCGTCACCTTGGCGCCCGGCGTGCGGGTTCCGCGCCTGCCCAAGCCGGTGGCGATCGATTCGCCGCTGGGCAGCTACCGGGCCAGCTATCGTCACGACGGTAGCGACGGCGCGGTCGTGACGGTCACGCGGGACCTGCTGCTGAAGCCTTCGGGCCCGCTGATCACCCCGGCCGATTACCCGGCGTTCCGCAAGTTCGCGCTGGCGGTCAAGCGCGAGTTGCGCACCCAGTTGGTCTACTGAGCGGCTCGCGCCGCTTCGCCCCGTCCGACGCGGGTTCGGATGAGGGCGCCGGCCGCCGGCCGATCGGCGGTATACAGCAGGGCAGGCGCGTGGTGCCGCTTTGGCGGCCCGCGCGCGGCCCGGCCCGCCATCCAGACGATGACCCGCATCCCATCCCATTCCCTGCTGCCCGATTTCGTGCTGCCGGCCCGTGAGGGCCCGGCCGGCGCGCGCCCGACCTCGGTCGGGCCGTCGGCGGCGTCCCCGGGCGCCGCCGACGCGCCGATCGCCGGGCTCAGGACGCTGGGCGTCGACGGCAAACGCTCGCGCGGCGGCATCGACCCGCTGCGCCGCGAGGAGACGCGGGAGCGGCTCGGCCGGCTGCGCACCGAGCTGGCCCGCATCCGGCCGCTGCCCGATACGGCCGAGGCGGCGCGCGAGGCGATCCTGATGGCGATGGCGCGCGCCGGCCTGACCAGCTGGAGCCTGCCCGGGCTGCGGGATGCGGCGACCCTGGCCTATCGCGACGGCTCCCGCCGCCTCGCGCTGATCTCGCACGCGATCATCCTCAATCCCTGGGGCGCGTTCCGGATCGTCGACCTGCGGGCCGGCGCGCAGGTCTATTTCGAACTGGCCGGCGCGGGGCCGCGCGATTTCGTGGCGCCGCGCGACCGGCAATCGATTGCCGGCGTGGCCGTGAAGCTCGGCCGCAAGGGCGCCTGAGCGGGGGCCGATGCCATCGCGTCGGGCTCGCGCCCGAAGGCCCGCGAATCCTTGCTCGCCCGTCGGAACCCACCACCGAGCCATGCCTACCTGACTAGCTGCGTCACCACGCCGTCCTTGCCCGGTAGGTCACGCGACTGCGCATAGGCCTCGTCGAGCAGGCGGCGCCCGGCGTCGATCCGCGCCGATGCGCTCGGCGCGCCGAGCACCACCGCGAACACGCGACGCGCCATCGGCGGTGCCGCCTGCCGGCGCCGCGCGGTCGCGACGATGCAGTAGCCGGCCGCCTGCGTATGCCCCGTCTTCAGCCCGTCGACGCCCGGCGCACTGCCGAGCAGCCAGTTCTTGTTGCGCTTGTGGAAGCTGCCATGGGCGAATTGCTGCCGCGCCGAGTAGCGGTAGTAGACCGGGAAATCGGCCGTCAGGCGGCGCGCCAGCGTGGCGAGATCGCGTGCCGTGCTGTGGTTGCCGGGCGTGGTGATGCCCGAGGGCGTGGTGTAGTGCGTGTGCGTCATGCCCAGGCGCCGCGCGGTGTCGTTCATCCTCTGCTCGAAACCGGCGCGCGAGCCGCCCACCCGGCGCGCCAGCACCATCGCCGCGTCGTTGGCCGAGGCGACGATCAGGCCGCCCACCAGGTCCTCGACCGTGACGCTCCGGCCGGCCACCAGGTACATGCGCGACTCGTCCTGGCCGAGATCGGCGAGATCGGCGCCATCCACCCGCAGCGTCTCGTCGAGCCGCAGCGCGCCGCGCCGCAACGCGTCGAGCACCACATAGGCCGTCATCAGCTTGGTCAGCGAAGCGGGTTGGCGTTCGGCATCGGCATCGTGCTCCCCGAGGACGCGGCCCGATTCGCCATCGACCACCAGCCAGGCGGCGGCATGGATCGCCGGGGCGGCGCCGACGGCATTCGCGTGGCGAGGCGTTGCCCGCGCGGGCGCGACGCCGATCAGCAGGCCGGCAAGGGATGGGAGCAACAGCCGAGGCAGGCGGCGGATCGGTTTCATCGAAGTCGGTCGGGCTCGATTGCTGGGGTGAGGGAATCGGAGCGCCGCATCATAAGCGTGACGGCCGCACCTGCCGATGCCGTATCGGCATGCCTTGATGCCGGAATGGCATGAGGCGCCCGCGCCGCCGCGCAGCCGGCGGATGACAGCCCCGCCGATGTCGGCGATACTGCGCCGCTTCGCTTTCCGACTTCGCCCGCCACCATGAGCCCGATCCTGCTCGATCGCGTCACGCCGGCCGATGCCGCCGACCTGATCGCCGCCAACCGCGCCAGCCAGGCCCATCACCTGCCTTGGGTCGCCTCCTTCACCGACCAGGCCGGCTTCGACGCCTGGTTCGCGCGCTGCGAGAGCGGGCCGCAGCTCGGCTTCGTCGCGCGCGAGCGCGCCTCGCGGCAGGTGGTCGGCGTGATCAACCTGAGCGAGATCGTGCGCGGCGCGTTCCACAACGCCTATCTCGGCTACTACGGGATGGCGGCCTTCGCCGGGCGCGGGCTGATGCGCGAGGCGCTGCGGCAGGTGCTCGGCCACGCCTTCGGCGAAGCCGGCCTGCATCGCCTCGAAGCCAATATCCAGCCCGGCAATACGGCCTCGATCGCGCTGGTCAGGCGGCTCGGGTTTCGCCTCGAGGGTTATTCGCCGCGTTACCTGCGCATCGACGGCGAATGGCGCGACCACGAGCGCTGGGCGCTGCTGGCCGACGAATTCGACGGCGCCTGAGCGCATCGCCCGCCGGCTCTGCCGGCCTGCCAGCCGCGCCGCCAAAGCGGGTAGACTGCGCGTTTCCCGTTTTTCGACCTCCTGGAGCCGCGTGTGAAACACGTCCTCATCATCGGCATCGGCGCCGGCAATCCCGACTACCTGACCCTGCAGGCCATCGACGCGCTGCGGCGCGCCGACGTGTTCTTCGTGATGGACAAGGGCGCGGTCAAGGAGAAGCTGATCGTGCTGCGGCGCGAGATCATCGAGCGCCACGCCGGCCAGCGGCCCTGGCGCATCGTCGAGGCGGCCAGCCCCGAGCGCGGCCCGGATGGCGACAGCTACGTGGGCGCGGTCGAGCAACTGAACCGCGACAAGCAGCAGGTGTTCGAGCGCCTGATCGGCGAGGAACTGCGCGACGGCGAATGCGGCGCCTTCCTGGTTTGGGGCGATCCCGCGCTCTACGACAGCACCATGCGCATCGTCGCCGCGATCGCCGCCGGCGGCCGCCACGACTTCGAGCACGAGGTGATTCCCGGCATCAGCAGCGTGCAGGCGCTGGCCGCGCGGCACCGCATCGCGCTCAACGAGATCGGCCGCGCGGTCGAGATCGTCAACGGCCGCGGGCTCGGCGCGCGCCTGCCCGAAGCGGTCGACAGCGTGGTGGTGATGCTCGACGCGCACAACGCCTTCGAGCGCGTCGAGGACGATGTCGACATCTACTGGGGCGCCTACGTGGGCACGCCCGACGAGATCCTGGTGGCGGGGCGTCTCGCCGAGGTCAAGCGGGAGATCGTGCGCGTGCGGGCCGAGGCGCGCGCGCGCCACGGCTGGATCATGGATACCTATCTGCTGAAGAAGCGCGCGCGGCCGCAGGGCTGAAGCGGGCGCGGCGCCCGCCTGTTGCGCGCCTCCCGCGCGGCGCCCCGCGATCAGAAGCGATGGCGGATGCCGCCGGCGACCAGCAACTGGCTGCGCCCGCTCGACGGATCGGCGCTGTTGATCACCGCCAGCGCGCCGGACGAGGCGCGTTGCAGCAGCGTCTCGGCATACACGTCGGTGCGCTTCGAGAACTGGTAGACGGCCTGCGCGGCGCCTTGCTGCCAGTGCGCGGCATTGCCGTGCGTGTAGGTGAGCATGCCTGCCAGCGCGAGCGCGGCCGTTGCCTGCCAGACCGCATTGACCTCGTAGTTCGAGAACGCCATCGAGGGCAGCGCAATGCCGCTGTCGGTGTTCGACACTCCCGTGTAGATCGCCCGCGACCAGGCGGCGCCCAGCGTCACCTGGCCGATCGCGTAGCTGGCGCCGGCCGCGACGATGTCCTGGCGCTGCGCGCCGAGCGGGGCCGGCGTGCCGTCCTCGCCCGGCAGGCTGGCCGGATCGTAGGCGCCGCCGGCGGCGAGGCCGCGCCCGTCGTGGTGCATCCAGGCCACGCCGGCGCTGAGGGCCTCGTGCGTGTAGTTCGCGGCGATCCCGTAGGCGCGGTTCCGTGCGAAGCGGCCGGCGCCGTTCGACAGCGCATAGAGGCCGCCGAAGCTGAAGCCGCCGTAGCTGGCGCTGGCGTATTTCACCGCGTTGGCGGCCAGGTAGGTGTTGTTGGCGTTGTCGTTGTCGAAGGGATGGGCGAAGGCGGTGCCGCCCGTGCCGCCGGTCAGCGTGAACGGCGCGGCGTAGTCGTGGATCAGGTCGTATTGATGGCCGAGCGTGAGCGTGCCGAGTCGATCCGATTGCAGGCCGACATAGCTCGGGTGATCGTTCAACTGGCTGCCGGCGGTGACGGTGAAGCCGCGCTCCAGCCGGAACAGCGCCTTGGCGCCGCCGCCGAGATCCTCGCTGCCCTGCAGGCCCCAGAAACTGCCGTCGATCAAGCCGGAGGTGGCGAGGTACTGCGCATGGCCGCCGACGTTGCTGAGGTAGGCCAGGCCGCTGTCGAGCTCGCCGTAGAGGGACAGGCTCTGGGCCGAGGCGGCGCTGCCCAGGCCGGCGAGCAGGCAGGCGGCGAGGGCGCGCGAGGCGGCGGGCGGCATGGCGATGCCGGGGATCGGGTGCACGTTGGGCGCCCGGTTTCGCGGGCGCGACGGCCGGCCTGGCCGGCGCGCGGTCGGGTTGGTTGTCATGGTGGCTCCACGGGGTTGCGCGCCCCGAGCGGTCCGATCTTCACGACGAACGGAGGTCTGGCTTCCGTCGCGCGGGCGCAAGGCCGACGCGAACGGTCACAGTGGCGCGACCGCGCCGGATTCGCACCGGCTTCCACGATTCGTCGTTCGTTTATGGGGATTCGTCTGGTTTTGTGTTGCTGCTTCGGGTCGATTCGGCGCGGCTGCCCGCGGCGAAACGGGGACAGCATAACGGAGGCCGGCGGGGAAACCAAGGGCCGGCCGCGCGCGCTTCGGGGCGTGCCACGGCGCGGCGTGCCGGGGCCTGGCGCCGGGCTCGGGTTGTCCGCGAAAGCCGCGCTCAGCCGAACCAGCGACAGGTGCGCGCCCAGCGCTCGAACAGCCCCGGCCACGAGGCTGGTTCGCTGTCGGGCGTGCCGAGCGCCCAGCCGTGGCCGCCCGTCTGGTAGACGTGCAGGGCCGCCGGCACGCGCGCGTTGCGCAGGGCGGTGTGGGCCAGCAGCACGTTGTCGACCGGCACCACCGGATCGTCGACGGCTTGCGCGAGGAAGGTCCTGGGCGCGTTGGCGTCGATCCGCAGCACCGGCGAGAGCGATTCGGCGGTGCCCGGCAGCGGCGTGTCGCCGAGCAGGTGGCGGTGCGAGCGTGTGCGGTCGAAGGGCGGCAGCAGCGTCAGCACCGGATAGAGCAGGGCGGCGAGGTTGGGACGCGCCGACAGGCGGTCGATGCCGTCCGCTTCCGGATAACGGCGCGCGTTCGGGTCGAAGGCGGTCATCCCGGCCAGATGGCCGCCCGCCGAAAACCCCAGGATCGCGATCCGGTTCGGATCGAAGCCGTCGCGCTGCGCGCGCGAACGAATCACGCGCATCGCGCGCTGGCCGTCCTGCAGCGGCGCGGTGCGCACCCAGCCCTGCTCGGGCAGGCGGTACACCAGCTCGAAGGCGATCACGCCGCGCGAGGCGAGCCAGCGGCACACGGGGCCGCTTTCATGGGCCAGCTCGACGCGTTCGTAGCCGCCGCCGGCGATCACCAGCGCGGCGGCGCCGTTCGGCGTGGCCGGGCGGTAGACATGCAGGCGCGGCGCGACCACGCCCGTCACGGCGCCGTGACGGACCACCTGCTCGCCGTCGAACACCGCGCCGGGCAGCGCGTCGGGCGGGTTGCCGGGCCACAGCCGGATCGCCTCGTCGGGCAAGAGGCGCGGTGCGCCGGCCGGCGGCGCGGCCGGGGCAGACGGCTCCTGGGCCCGCGCGCCGGGCAGCATGGCCGTGAGCCAGCCGCCGACGGCGGCGCCGAGCAGGTTGCGACGGGAGTCATCCATGACGCGGGCGAGATTCGTTCTGGTTTGGCATGTACCACGCATTTAACCGCATCGCGGCGCACGCGATGTGACGGAATGTATAAATCTCGTGTCGGTTCGTGCGCTCGGGCGCATTTCCGCGCCGCGTTCCCTCGGCGGCGACCGTCCCGCCAGGCTGGTCCATGCGCGGCGCGTTCCCGTGTCATCATGGCGGGCGCGCCACGCCGTTCGAGGCGGCCGATCCGGTATCCAGATCCGACCCCCATCGAACGGCACGCGCTCCCAAGGACCTGCCCCAAGCCATTCCGTGTCATCCGCCGTCGCCTCTCCACCGCCTTACGCGTTCTACTACCTCGACAACTTCGAGCGTGCGCTCGGCTGGCTCGCCGAACGCTACGACGACCTGTTCGACATCGCCGAGCGCGCCTTCCTGCGCGATTTCGCGGCCTTGCCGCGCCCCTCGCGCGCGCTGCTGGTGCGCATGCTGATGCGCAGCGGGCCGTATTTCCGCCAGAGCAAGCTGAATTACCAGGAGATCGGCGCGACCGCGGCGGCGGCCGAGCCGCTGGTGACGCTGGGCTGGCTCGACGCGGCGCCGCCGCTGACGCTCGACGGCGTATTCGCGCTGGCCACGCGGCCCGAGCTGGCGCAGCGCTTCCCGGCGCCCAGGGGCGCGCGCAAGGGCGACTGGCTGGAGGCGCTGCGCGAGCAACACGAGGCCGAGCAGCCCTTCGAGGCCTGGCTGCCGGCCACCGGCGATCGCGTGTTCGAGGTTCGGATCGACGCATTGTGCGACCGGCTGCGGCTGATGTTCTTCGGCAACCTGCACCAGGACTGGTCCGAATTCGTGCTGGCCGACCTGGGCGTGTTCCAGTACGAGACGGTGGCCTTCGAGCCGTCCTCGCGCGCCTTCCAGCAGCGCGCCGACGTCGATGTCTACCTGGCCTTGTTCCTGTGCCGCGAGGCGCTCGGCGCCTGGCCCGAGGATCGGCCCCACGACGAGCTGACCCGCCACGTGAACGCGATCGACTGCGCGCAGGCCTGGCTGGCGACGCGGCGCGCGAAGCTGCTGCACCAGATCGGCAATGCCTGCGAGCGGCGCGAGGACTGGGCCGGCGCGCTCGACGCCTATGGCGCCAGCGCCTGGCCCGGCAGCCGGCACCGGCGGGTGCGCGTGCTGCCGCGCTGGCAGTCGCCCGAGATCGGCGTGTTCCTGCTGACGCCTTCACGGCATTTCGTCGATGTGAAGACGCGCGAATGGGTGGAATTGCTGAAGCAGGAGATTCCGGCCGCG